>NZ_BAABDD010000015.1:0-120101 GCF_039539445.1 Salinactinospora qingdaonensis | reverse complement strand
CACCCCAGGCTGCTGAGATCGCGAAGCGATCAAGGCACAAGCGACACCACACGAGCCAACCACCAGCAACCCCACACCGCAGACGCCACAACCACCGGTACGGACGCCACACCCCTATCCCGAGCACCACCTACAAAACCCCACCAACCACAGCCCACCCCAAGCTGCTGAGATCGCGAAGCGATCAAGGCACAAGCGACACCACACGAGCCAACCACCAGCAACCCCACACCGCAGACGCCACAACCACCGGTACGGACGCCACACCCCTATCCCGAGCACCACCTACAAAACCCCACCAACCACAGCCCACCCCAAGCTGCTGAGATCGCGAAGCGATCAAGGCACAAGCGACACCACACGAGCCAACCACCAGCAACCCCACACCGCAGACGCCACAACCACCGGTACGGACGCCACACCCCTATCCCGAGCACTACAGCAGCCGCCGGGAGGGTGGGCGGGTGGGGGACGATCGTTCGTCCCCCACCTGCGATCACTCGCTGTCAGCGGCCTTGCTGTCAGCGGTGCGCGAGGCCACGCGCGTGCTCGGCGCGCCGTGGCAGCGCTTGAACTTCTTTCCTGAGCCGCACGGGCAGGCGGCGTTGCGCGGAACGTTGGTGTACTGCTCGTCGGTGGTCTCCCGACGGCGCTCAGTCTCGCCGCGCTCGTTGGGCGCACTGTATTGCAACTGGCTCGGCTTGTCCTCACCGAAGCCGGGCACCACCACGTCGGGGCCCGACTGCGCCTCGCCGCCCTCGGCTTGGGCCGCGCCGGCGGCCTGCGAAGTGTCCGTGGCCGCGGGCTGCTCCCCGCCCTCGCCGGTGTCCTCCTCGCCTTCGGTGCCCTCGGCCTCTCCAACGGCCGTGCCGGCGGCACCAGCGGCGGAGTCGTCAGTGACGAGAGCCGACTGCGCGGTGGCCGCCGCACCCTGGGCGGTGACCTCCGGGGCGCCGGAGGAGCGGCGGACCTGGACATCGACGTTGTAGAGGAAGCCGACCGACTCTTCCTTGATGCCTTCCAGCATCTCCTGGAACATGTCGTAGCCCTCCCGCTGGTACTCGATCAGCGGGTTGCGCTGGGCCATGGCGCGCAGGCCGATGCCTTCTTGCAGGTAGTCCATCTCGTAGAGGTGCTCGCGCCACTTGCGGTCCATGACCTGGAGGATGACGCGGCGCTCGACCTCGCGCATGGTCTCGGAGCCGAGCTCTTCCTCCCGACGCGCGTAGGCGGCGTGGGCGTCCTCGCGGACCCGGTGGGAGATCAGGTCGGCAGTGATCGCGCTCAGGTCACCGCCGTTTTCGTCAATCAGCTCGTCGGCGGTGAAGCTGATGGGGTAGACCTGTTTGAAGGCTTTCCACAGCCGGTCGAGGTCCCAGTCCTCGGCGTCGCCCTCGGCCGTGGCCAGCCGGATGTAGCCTTCGAGCACGTCGTCGATCATCGAGTCGACCTGTTCCTTGAGGTCGGCTCCCTCAAGCACCCGGCGGCGCTCGGCGTAGATGACCTTGCGCTGCCGGTTGAGGACCTCGTCGTACTTCAGGACGTTCTTACGGGTCTCGAAGTTTTGCTGCTCGACCTGGCCTTGGGCCGACTGGATGGCCTTGCTGACCACTCCCGACTCGATGGGCTGGTCCTCAGGGATGCTGAGGCGCTCCATGATGACCTCGACCCGCGCGCTGTTGAACAGCCGCATGAGGTCGTCTTGCAGCGAAAGGTAGAAGCGTGAGGCGCCGGGGTCGCCCTGGCGGCCGGAACGGCCCCGGAGCTGGTTGTCGATGCGGCGCGACTCGTGGCGCTCGGTACCCAGCACGTAGAGGCCACCCGCCTCGACGACCTGCTCGTGCTCGCTTTCGACCTCTTTCTTGGCCTTCTCCAGCGCCTCGGGCCACGCCTCCTCGTACTCCTCGGGAGTCTCCAACGGCGTCAGGCCGCGTGCATGGAGTTCCTCGTCGGCGATGAAGTCGGGGCTGCCGCCGAGCATGATGTCGGTACCGCGGCCCGCCATGTTCGTGGCGACCGTGACCGACTTGAGCTTTCCGGCACGCGCGATGATCGACGCCTCACGCGCGTGGTTCTTTGCGTTGAGGACCTCGTGGGCGACGCCGCGCCGTTTCAGCATCTTCGACAACAGTTCGGACTTCTCGACGCTGGTGGTTCCCACCAGCACCGGCTGGCCCTTCTCGTGGCACTCGGCGATGTCGTCGACGACCGCCTCGAACTTGGCCTCCTCGGTCTTGTAGACCATGTCCTTGAGGTCTTCGCGGATCATCGGCTCGTTGGTGGGGATGGGCACCACGCCGATGCCGTAGGTCTGGTTGAACTCGGCCGCCTCGGTCGTGGCGGTACCGGTCATGCCGGCGAGCTTGTCGTAGAGGCGGAAGTAGTTTTGCAGGGTGACCTTGGCCAAGGTCTGGTTCTCGTCCTTGACCTTCACCCCCTCCTTGGCCTCAATGGCTTGGTGCATGCCCTCGTTGTAGCGGCGCCCGGAGAGGACACGGCCGGTGAACTCGTCGACGATGAGGACCTCGCCCTCGCGGACGATGTACTCCTTGTCGCGCCGGTAGAGCTCCTTGGCCTTCAGCGCGTTGTTGAGGAAGCTGATGAGTGGCGTGTTGACCGACTCGTAGAGGTTCTCGATGCCCAGCCAGTCCTCGACCTTGGCCACGCCGCTCTCGGTGATACCGACGGTGCGCTTCTTCTCTTCGACCTCGTAGTCGACGTCTTTGCGCAGCCGCGGTGCGATTTTGGCGAATTCCTGGTACCAGCGGGAGTTCTGCTCGGCAGGGCCGCTGATGATGAGAGGGGTACGGGCCTCGTCGATGAGGATGGAGTCGACCTCGTCGAGGATCGCGAAATGGTGGCCGCGCTGCATACAGTCGTCGATGGACAGCGCCATATTGTCGCGCAGGTAGTCGAAGCCGAACTCGTTGTTGGTGCCGTAGGTGACGTCGGCGGCGTATGCCTTGCGGCGATCGGCGCCGGTGACCTCGGGGGCGATGACCCCGACTTCCAAGCCCAGGAAGTGGTAGATACGCCCCATGTTCTCGGCGTCGCGCCGGGCCAGGTAGTCGTTGACGGTGACGACGTGCACGCCGTCGCCGGTGAGCGCGTTGAGGTAGACGGCGAGTGTCGAGGTGAGCGTCTTACCCTCACCGGTTTTCATCTCGGCGATGTTGCCGAAGTGCAGCGCCGCTCCACCCATGAGCTGAACGTCGAAGTGGCGCTGTCCCAGCGTCCGTTTGGCTGCCTCCCGCACGGTGGCGAAGGCTTCCGGCATCAGGTCGTCTAGAGATTCGCCGTCTTGGTACCGCTGCCGGTACTCGTCGGTGAGTTCACGTAGCTCGGTGTCACTCAGATCGACGAAGTCATCCTCGATCGAGTTGATCTGGTCCTTGATTTTCTTAAGCCTGCGCAGGATCTTTCCTTCGCCCGCGCGGAGGACCTTGTCGAGTATGGCTGGCACTTCCTATGCGCTCCTCGCAGATCGTGGCCCGCAGTCCGGGGGCGGGAACGGATCCTTCTACCCCAGTCCTCCATCGTAGATGAACTGATTACCTTACTGGCCCTTCCAATGATCCGTCCTCCGTCAAGTCCTAGCGGGACTCGCGCGGGCACCGCTGGTGTTTATCTCCGAAAACTCCGGTAACTGCGGAGGTAAAGGCGTGGGGACGCCCTGGAGTTGAGGAGGGTGCATGGCCCACCGCAATCGCAACACGCGCTATATCCGCGGATTCCAGCCTGAAGGCGGCCAACTGGCCCAAACCAGCAACCATCGTGGTCGACCGGCCTCATGGGTGGCCGTCGTCCTGATCGCCCTCGGTTTCGCCTTGACGGGGATCGCGCTGCCGCTATGGCCGGCCTGGTGGCTCCTGGGAGCTGGAGTGATCGCGATGTTCATCGGCGCCGTGCTGAGCTTGGTGGCCGACATCTTCACCGATGTCGTGCTGGACAAGCCCCATTACGCACCGGAGGAATCCCACGGCACCCCGCTGCACCGGATCAAGGAGATCGAGCGCGAGCAGGATACGGAGCCTCCCTCCGCACAGTGACGGCGACGCGGGGGGCGGGACCGCCGCCTCCCGCCGAATCCCCCGCCGGCCTCTCGTGGCCCCTTCCCGAGGGGCCACGTCCTGTCTCCGGAGCGGGCGCTTGGCTACTCCACATCCAGGAGCTTCTCGCGCACCGCATAGACCGCGGCCTCCATACGGGAGTGCATCTGGAGCTTCTCCAAGATGTTGCGCACGTGGTTCTTGACCGTGTTCTCAGAGATGACCAAGCGGTGGGCGATATCGCGGTTGTTGCGGCCCCGAGCCACGTGGCGCAACACCTCGCATTCCCGGTCGGTCAATCGGGGCACCGGCACCTGGGAAGGGCGGGCGGTGTCCTTTCGAGCGAGCGCGGCGAACTCACCGATGAGCTTGGTGGCCATAGAGGGGTTGATGAAGGACTGGCCGCCGTAGACCGCGCGTACCGCCTCGGGCAACTCGTCGATGGCGAGTTCCTTGAGCAGGTATCCCGTGGCGCCGGCCTTGAGCGCCTCGAAGAGGTCGGCTTCCTCGTCGCTGATCGTCAACATGACGATTTTGGCACTGGGCACAGCGTCCTTGATACCGGCGCAGGCCGTGATACCGCTGCTACGGGGCATCCGCACGTCTAACAGCACCACATCGGGCAGCAAATCGGCCGCGTGGGCCACCGCCTGGTCACCGTCGGCAGCCTCGCCGACCACATCGAGACCGGGCTCTTCTGCCAAGACAGAGACCAGGCCGCGCCGGAAGAAAGCGTGATCGTCGACGACGAGCACCTTGATGGGCTCGCCAGGAGTGGGGGGAGTCCCGCTCACGACTGGTTGTCCCTTTCTCCCGTGGGGGCGGGGAGACATCGGGGGCACACCCGCTCGATAAGGGCATGAGCCTTCGCGCAGTGACGCGGGGACACCGATATGCCCGTGTCGCTGCCCTGTTTTCAGATACGTGGTCGTCAATTGTGGAGAACGGACACACGGGAGGCGCGCCGCCGTGAAAAACCCGGTTCTGGCGCGCCCCACCGTCTTTCTTTAACCGCTGAGACTATTCGATGAGGCGCAGCACGCCGTAATTGAAACCTTTACGGCGGTAGACGACGCTGGGAACGTCGCTCTTCTCGTCGTGGAACAAGTAGAAATCGTGGCCGACGAGCTCCATTTCCAACAACGCCTGATCGATGCTCATAGGTTTGGCACGGTGGAATTTCTCGCGGACGATGAGCGGGTTGCCGCCTTGGGTGTCGAGTTCGAGGTCGTCGTCGCCGAAGGCGCTGTCCAACGCGACGCCGTCGATCTCCTCCTCGTGCTCCGGGACGGCCTCGGATTCGTCCGCCGCGGATGGGTCGGATGGGGGGGCGCTGGCCACGTTCGCCGAAAGACCGGAGTTGGCTAGGTCGGCTGTAGCAGCCGCGACAGATACGGGGGTACGACTTCCACTGTGCACCTTGCGACGATCGGCGTCCCTGCGCAACCGAGCCTCAATGCGGTCCAAGGCGAGGTCGAGTGCGGCGTAGCGGTCGTCGGCTGCGGCTTCCCCACGGACGACGGGGCCGCTGGACCGCATGGTGAGTTCGATGCGCTCGCGCTGGTTGGCGAGCCTGGGGTTGCGCTCCTTGGAGACCTCCACATCGACGCTCATGCCTTTTCGCTCCCACTTGGAGAGCTTGTTCAGCTTCGTCTCGACGTGCTGCCGGAACTTGTCACTGACATGTGTACGCCGACCCTTGACGGTGATGTCCACAAGACCCCCTTTATCGCATGGCCACCACGGCGGATGGCCCAGCTTGTGCCATGTGCCCACCGAAAGCGGCGGGCATCATCTACGGAGCCCCTCCTCTCCGTCATCGGTCATCGCTGGTAAGGGCTGTGCTTTGAAACCCGTATACCCAATGGGTCAACAATATTCACTCACGTTTCAGCCCCTCCAGCATTATTTGTCGACGGTGCCGCTGCCAGGGCGCTCGCCCCGGCAGCGGCATGGGGGCCACCCATCCGGCCGACCTGGTCTTCGTCCCCACATCCGCCTGCTGAGGGGCTCGCAGCGCTTGAGCACCACTACTGCCCTTCTCCCGTTTGTGAGGGACATCCGGTCCCCGGACGGGGCAGGACTTACCTCTAAGCCGCACCGTGATCGGTCGACCAAAAGTCGCCTTACGTGGGCCGTTTCGCCTGCGGCTGGCATCGGCTTGCCAGACACGGAGCCTACTGAGCAGGCGCCGCGCCTAGCGCAACCACGGACCCGGATGGGTGTGCCCCATGACTGGAACGCTAACCCCTTATTCACCGAATGTCAGGAGTGTTGTGGGAGAACATTGCCCAGCCGCTCCCACCAGCGGTGAAGGGAGGGCCGTCGAATGGCGCCCACGCCGTGAGGTCGAAGGGGCGGTGGAGGCGGCGATCCGACTCACCATCGCGCCCGAACACGCTCAGCGAGCACTGCGACACTACCGGCATCGGCCCCCGCTTCCGTCAACGCGCGAGCGGCCTCGGCCACGGTGGCGCCCGTGGTGAGCACGTCGTCAACGACGATGACCCGCCGGTGGCGCACCCGGCGGACAGCGCTCCGAGGGACCGTGAGCGCCCCAGCCAGATTGGCACGGCGCGCCGTGATGTCGAGACCGACCTGATCGGCGACGCGGCGGGTGTGGCGCAACACGGGAACCACCGCGGTGGCCGGCCACCGCCGACGCAGCCGCGACGCCGCCGACATGGCCAACAACCGGACCGGGTCGTAGCCGCGACGCCGCAGCGCGTGCGGCCGGGCGGGCACGGGCACGAGCAACGGTGCGGCCTGCCGTGGCCAAGCACGCCCGGCGACGGCGGCGAGAGCGGCCCCGAGGGGCACTGCCAGCCCACGGCGTCCTCGATCCTTGTAGGCCAGCACAATCTCGCGCACGCGACCGGCGTAAGGGCCGGCGGCCCAGGCCGGCGGGCAGCCGGGTCTGGGGTGGCAGGGCGCGGGAGCGCGGGTGCACACCTCCAGGCACCGCGTGCACAAGGGGACGCCGCTGTGGCGACAGCCGGCGCAGCTCTCGCGCAAGACGAGATCGAGGAGGCAGGACAGCAGAGCGGACAAGGTGGACAGGGTGGGCAAGGCGACCATGCCCCCATCGTGTGGCCGCCGCGGTCGCACCCGCCACTCCGGCTGTCTCCCTGTGGATAACCCGCCGGCGGAAACGCTAGGTTCTGTTCTCCGAACGGCTGGGGTGTGGTGCCGTGGAGGTGTTCGCCGTCTCGCTCGTGCCCCGATCGTCGCGCGATCTCGCCACCCCGCGAGAGCGACAGCGGAAGCACTCACCCGCGTGCACCCACCGCCCGCCCTCGCCTAAAAACAGCACCTAACCGGGGTAGATCGGGTTGGTGCCGTCAGTCATGCGCTGCCATGTCACCCGATCGTTGGTCAGCCACACGTGGTCGTTCTCCACGCCGGAGAGCATCGGCTCGCCTGGGGCGGCGGCGATGCTCTTCATATCGGTACCGGGAGTGGCGCTGGCGCTGGTCGATTCGGTACTGCCGTCCAGGGAGACGAGGTAGGCCTTGACGGAGTCGATTTCCTTGCTGCCCAAAACGGCGAGCTGGTCGGCGCCGCGCCAAGAGAGGTCGAAAACCCCGGTGAGGTCGGTGGCCAACGGCAGGAACTGCTGGGCGGCGACGGTGCCCTCGCTGTGGACCACCCGCCCCACGAGCAGGCGGCTCTCCTCATCCTCGGTGGTGATGGCCGCGACCCGGACACCGTCGCGCGAGGCGCGCAGCTCAGTGACTCTGGTGCTTTCCAGGTGGGGCGCTGCCACCTGCACCGGATCGATGCCGTCGCGCAGCAGCCACACCCGGCTGCGTTCGGTGTTCTCGGCCGTGTCCGGGCTGGGTTGGGCGCTGGCGTCGCGGTCGGTGTTGTCGTCGGCGTCGGCCGCTGACTGCGGCTCCTCGCCCTCCTCCTCGCTGTCTTCGGAGAGGTCCTCCACCACCCAGAGGTTGCCGTAGCCGTCCCACGACAGGGCGGAGTACTCTCCCTGGCCGAGGACGGTGGCGTAGGTGCTGCCGGCGCTGATGTCGGAGACGACGACCTTCCCCTGGCCGGTGACGCCGGCGACCTTGTCTTCGGCGAGGGCGATGGCGTGGCGCTCCAGCGGCAGGGCGCCTTGCCCCAGGGCGCCTGGGATCGGCTCCTCCTGCTGCTCGTCGTCGAGCGACCACAATTGACCGTCACGCATGAAGTAGGCGTGCAGGTCACCGTTGACCCCGGAGGGGTTGACGGAGTTCCAGACCTCGCTGCCGGCGCGCAGGACGTCGGCGCCGGTGTCGGGCATCAGGACCTCCTCGTCGCCGATACGCAGGACGAGCTCCTGGATTTCGGGGATCTGCTTGAGGGTCCAGATGAGCTGGGCGGCCATGTCGACGCGGCCATCCGAGCCGGTTGCCGCCGCCTCGTTGCTGAGCTGGACAGTGACGCGGCCGGAGTCGAACTCCACCTCGGCGCGGGTGTCTTCGGGAAAGGCCGAGCGCACCGCCGAGGACAGCCACGGCGTGGGGCCGTCCACCAGCATCTGCGACAGGGTCCGCGACAACTGGGCGGGCAGGTCACTGGCGGGCTGCACGGGCAAGAAGATCGGGTCGGGCACGAGGGAACTGCGGTCGCGGTTGAAGAAGTAGAGGTTGAGCGGCCGGTACACGCGGTCGATGTCGCGCCGGCTAAGCAGCAGCTCGTCGGGCAGTTCCGATATGCGCCACTCCCCTTCGACCTTGGCCAGCTCGAAGGTGACGTCGATGAACTCCTCCGGGCTGGCGGGCATGTACTGGCCGGTGGCCTCGATCGTGGCGACGCGGCGCGTGCGCATGCGCACGTTGGCGCTTTGGCCGTCGTTTGCGGTGGTCGTCTCAAGGACGACGGAGTCGAGCCCCTCGTAGACCCACACCGTGCCGTTGGGCTGCCATGCGTCGTGGCGCTGGGGCGTCATGTAGGACCGTGCCGCCCGGTAGTCCTCGTCAAAGCTGCCCATGTCGCGCAGGAAACCGCGGATGAGCCCGTTCTCCCCGACCCCGTCTTGCGGACCGGCGGCCAGCAACTGTACGTAGGTGCCGCCGTGGCCGGCGCCATCGTCGCCTCCGGCGCCTTTGACGACGGGCCCACCGGTGGGCACGGTCGCGCAGGCTGTAAGGGGAGCGAACAGGCACAGCGCCGAGGCTGTCGTCACGAGCCGCAGGTGCCGTTTCCGGGTCACGGCGTCTCCCCCAGACTTCCCGACCAGGTCGTCTCAACCTCCTGCGGCGCGTAAGCCGGCTCGACGGAGGAGGGAGAGACCTGGTGTGGCGAGCGGGTACGGGTGATCGTCATCTCCAGCGGCGCCAGCGGCAGGGGAGATCCACGCAGCTCGGCGCCGGACTTGCGCGGCAGGGACAGCCGGAACTGCGAGCCCTTGCCCGGCATCCCCCACGCCTGGAGCCAGCCGCCGTGCAGCCGCGCGTCCTCCTTGGCGATCGGCAACCCCAGACCGGTGCCGCCTGTGGTACGGGTCCGCGCGGGATCGGCCCGCCAGAACCGGTCGAAGCACAGGTGTTCCTCGCCCTCCTTCAGGCCGACGCCGAAGTCGCGCACGGCCACCGCGACCGCGTCGCGGTCGCCGGCCGCGGTCACGACCACGTCTTTGCCCTCGCTGTGCTCGATGGCGTTGACGATGAGGTTGCGCAGGATGCGGTTGATGCGGCGGCCGTCGAACTCGGCCACGCACGGCTCGGCCGGCAGGCGCAGCACCACCTTGATGCCGCGGCGCTCGGCGATCTGCTCCGCGTCCCCCACGGCCTTCATGACGGCGTCGCGGATGTCGAGGCGCTCGATGGTCAATGTGGCCGCACCCGCGTCGTGCCTGCTGATCTCCAGCAGGTCCCCAAGCAGCTCCTCGAAGCGCTCCAGTTGGCTTTGCAGCAGCTCCACCGGCCGACGCATCGTGGGGTCGAAATCCTCGCGCTCTTCGTAGAGCAGGTCACCGGCCATGCGCATGGTTGCTAGCGGGGTGCGCAGCTCGTGGGAAACGTCGGAGACGAACTGGCGCTGCACTTGGGACAGCTCCTCCAGTTCCCGGATCTTCTCCTGCAAGTTGCCGGCCATGTCGTTGAAAGACATCGCCAGCCGGGCGAGATCGTCCTCGCCGCGCACCCGCATCCGTTCCGAGAGGTCGCCCGAGGACAGCTTCTCGGCCGAGCTGGCCGCCTGGCGCACCGGGATGACCACCTGCCGGGTAACGACGTAGGCGATCGCGGCCAGCAGCAGGATCAGTGCCGACGCCACCAGCACCAGGGTGCGCTGGACCAGGTCCAGCATGTCCTGCTCATGGTCGAGCGGGAACAGGTAGTACAGCTCGTAGGCGCTGGAGAGCTGCGCACCCACGGCCAAGCCGGGTTCGCGCGAGCCGTCGTCCCGGACGATCTCGGTGTAGCGCTGGTACTGCGCCTCGGGCTCGGTGCTGTTTTGCACCTGCTCGCGCAACTGCTCGGGCACGCTGGTTTTTTCGACATCGTTGGTGACCCGACCGTTGAGGCCACCGACCATCGGCAGGATCGCCACCTCGTAGAGTCCGGTCTGGCCGCTGCGGTCCCCGAGCGCCTTGGCGATGTCGTCGAGTTGGCCCTCGCGCTCGGACTGGTCGCTGTCCTGCATCACGTTGAGGGCGTAGGTCAGGCCCGCGTGGTGGTCGTTGAGCGCCGCGTTCTGCTTCGCGTCGAGCAGGCCGGCCTGCACCTGCTGCATGAGGAAGAAGCCGAGTACAGCGGTGACGAACGCCGAGATGACCAACGTGGTGGTGACCACGCGCAGTTGCAGCGAACGCCGCCAGCGGCTGTGCACCCCGCGCACTAGCCCGCGCGCGAGGCGCTGCGCAGTGAGATAGCCCTGACGCAGCGCGTAGCCGAGGCGGTGCAGGCGAGAGGGGACAGCGGACTCGCCCTCGTGCGAGTGCGCCGTCTTTGTGTCCGCTGTGTCCGCGGCGGTGGCCGACACCGGTGCCGTCACCGCCCGGATCAGGCCGTCCCGGCCTTGTAACCCACGCCACGCACAGTGACCACGACCTCAGGGTGTTCGGGGTCCTTCTCGATCTTGGCGCGCAGCCGTTGGACGTGGACGTTGACCAAGCGCGTGTCGGCGGCGTGCCGGTAGCCCCACACCTGTTCGAGCAGGACCTCGCGGGTGAACACCTGCCGGGGTTTGCGGGCCAGCGCCACGAGGAGGTCGAACTCCAGCGGCGTCAGGCTGATAGGACGGCCGTCGCGACGCACTGCGTGGCCGGCGACGTCAATAGTGATGTCCCCGATCTGCAAAACCTCAGGTGCGGGCTCCTCGGTGCGGCGCAGCCGCACCCGGATGCGAGCCACCAACTCCTTGGGCTTGAACGGTTTGATGATGTAGTCGTCAGCGCCGGACTCCAGCCCAAGCACGACGTCGACGGTGTCGCTTTTCGCGGTCAGCATGACAATGGGCACACCGGACTCGGCTCGGATCTGGCGACACACGTCAATACCGTCGGCGCCGGGCAGCATGAGGTCCAGCAGCACGAGATCGGGCTTGGTCTCCCGAAACGCCTCCATCGCCTTGTCGCCGTCGTGTACGAACGACGGCTCGAAGCCTTCGCCTCTGAGGACGATGCCCAGCATCTCGGCGAGAGCGAGGTCGTCATCGACGACCAGTACGCGTCCCTTCATCGTTTTTCCGGCACTCATCGACATCCCCCGGTGGGGCGATGGAACGAGCGCCCTCTCCTTTCCGGACACTCAAGCGGCACAACTTCGGTCTCTTCCGCCGGGCCCCCACATGGAGTGACCATCCAAACTCAACCTTGCCATTATCCGAGGCGCCATCGCGTGTGGTCGATTCCGATGGCCACGCAAAGCGACTATGGCGCCACGCGCGCATGTCCTAACCCGGTCCCACGCACACCCTGCCGCTTGACCCGCTGTTTCGTCCAGAGCAAAGGGTGGCTGATGCCGGCTTTAACCTCGCATGTGGCACGGTCGTCCAGATAACGAAAGCATACAAAAAGAATGAACGGTATTGGGTCGCTGATAAGTGGTGTAACGAGTCTTGGGACGAGATCCGACGCCGGTAGGTTGAAGCTGAACGGATACGACCCATGCACGGCCTCACACCTTTGCTCCGGCAAGCCCCTGGCGCCGTGCGGATGAGCGAGACAGGAGGCTCGGGATGACCCAGGACGACGGCCGGAGCGCGTGGGGTTCCCGTGATCCCCGTGACCCCGAGGCCCCGTCTCCGGGGTGGTCCGCCCCCGGTGGCCCTCCCCCGGCCGACGGCGAGTCGCCTCCCGACAGCGGCCACCCCCCCTATGGCTCACCTGACCCCCACAACGCTGCCGGCGCGGGTGGCTGGCAACCGCCCGCCGGCCCTCCCCCACCCGGCGGCTCCCCCCCGTACGGCTCCTATCCCCCGGGAGGCGGGCCGCCACGCCCGCCGGCCCCCCGTCCCGGTGTGATCGCGCTGCGCCCCCTCACCTTGGGCGACATCTTCAACGGCGCGTTCAGCTATATCCGCGCCAACCCCAAGGCCACCCTGGGGCTGGCGGTGATCATCATGGCCATCGCCGCCATCCTGCCGACCCTGGGCTTCTCCTCAGTGTCGCAAAGTTACGCCGACTGGATCGATCAGGCGACCGCTCCGACGAGCCAGCCTTCCGAACTCGGCCCCGTCCCCTTCTCCACATTCGGCCTGATCAGCCTCTTCGGTGGCGCGTTGATCGAGCTCGTCGCGAGGCTAGTCCTGAGCGGCCTGCTGGCGATGGTGTGCGGACTGGCCGTCGTGGGCCGACACCTCTCGCTGGGCGAGGCGGTACAAGCCGTGCGCCCCAGGATCGGCGCGATCCTGGGACTGGGCGGGGTGATGTTCCTGCTTTCTGTGGCATGGATACTGGCCCTGGTGGCGCTCTTCTTCGTCGTGGCCACGCTCGGCTTCCTGCTCGAGGGCGCCGGTGCGGTTCTCGGCGTGCTGCTGACCTTGGCGGGCCTGGCGGTGATGGTGGTGCTGGGCGCGTGGATCTACGTCAAGCTCGCCTTGGCGATGCCGATCGTGGTCCTGGAACGTCTCGGCCCCTTCCAAGCGCTGGGACGCTCCTGGCGGTTGACGGCGAACAGCTTCTGGCGCGTGTTCGGCATCCTGCTCCTGGCCCAGATCCTTGTGACCATCGTCGCCAACATCTTGTCGATCCCGTTCTCGATCGTGCCGAGCCTCGCCGCGCTGGGGATGTCGGATTCGGCATGGCTGGTGGTCCTTGAGAGCGCCTCGATCTTCGTGGGCTCGGTGCTCGCCGGAGCGGTCACCGGACCGTTCGTCGCCGGTGTGACAGCGCTGCTTTACGTGGATCTGCGCATGCGCCGCGAAGGGTTGGACCTGAAACTGCAAACCGCCACCCAATCCGGCCGGCACGTCGACGCCGACATCTACCTGCCCGACCCCGCGCCCGGCGGCATGGCCGCTCCCGGCGGAGGCGCCGGTTGATCGGACGGGACGAGGGCTCCCGACTGGCCCGAGACGAACTAGCCGAGCCCGAGTACGGCAACGCCGAGCCAAGCCTGATCGAAATCATCTACACCCGGATCATGGAGTGGCTGGCGGAGGTGCTGAACGGGGCCAGCCGGGCGCTGCCCGGCGGGTGGTGGACGCTGGCCCCGCTGCTGGTGACCGCGGCACTGCTGGTGATCGCTCTGATCGTCTACAACCGGCCCACGCGGCGGGCACGGCGCCGGGGGGCGCTCGTCGACACCGACGCGCCCCTGACGGCACGCGACCACCGCGACCGCGCCGAAGAGCACGCGCGCAACGGCACCTACGGCGAAGCCATCCGGGAGCGGCTGCGCGCCATCAGCCGCGAACTGGAGGACCGGGCCGTGGTCACCCCCCGCCCTGGACGCACCGCCACCGAGTTGGCCATGGCCGCCGGTCACGCACTGCCCGAACACCGTGACGCGCTCAACGCGGCGGCCGGGGTGTTCAACGAGGTCTGCTACGGCGAGCGCGCGGCCACGGCAGCGGGCTACCATCTGCTGCGCGACGTGGACGAGCAGGTGCAGCGGGCCGAGGTGAACATGGGACCCACGCCATGAGCGCCGCGCCGACCGCCCCCGCGCCCGAGTCGCCCTCGGAGTCGACGCAGATCAGCTCAGTCACCCCGGGACAACTATGGCGGCGTTGGCGCGGCCCGCTGGCGTTCGCCGCCGGACTCATCCTGATCGCCATCGTGGTATCGCTGGGTTCTCGACCGTTGCCCGCAGGCGACCTCGACCCCGATGCCCCCAACCCCACCGGTTCCCGGGCGTTGGCCCAGATCCTGGGCGAGCGCGGGGCCGAAGTCACCATCGCCCGCGATTCGGGCAGCGCCATCGACGCCGTGAGCGACACCCCCGACGCGCTCCTCCTCGTGGCGCACTCCCACCGGCTCACGGCCGAGGAGCTCACCCGACTGGCCGAGGCGCCGGGCCACCGACTGTTGATCCGGCCCACCACCCAGGCACTGGAACGGCTAGCGCCGGGCGTGACGGTCACGGGCCGCAGCGACGCCGAGGTTCTCACCCCGGAGTGCGCATTGGCGGCGGCCACCGCGGCGGGCGACATCGCGGTAGGCGGCACCCTGGTCAACGGCCCGTCGGTGCCCGCCGAGCTCTACACGGTCGACGACGGTGCCGCGTGCTACCCCGCTCCGGAGGAGAGCGGGAGCGCTCTGGTGCGCACCGACACCCAGGATCGAACGGTGACCGTGCTCGGCACCGGTGACCCGCTGCGCAACTTCGCCCTGGCCGAGCGCGGCAACGCGGCGCTGCTGCTCAACCTCGCGCTCGCGCCCGCAGCGGGGACCGGCAGCGACAGCGGCACCGCCGAGGAGCGCCACGTCGTGTGGCTGCTGCCCGATGTCCCAACACCGGGAGAGGAGCAGTCGCTGTGGTCACTGCTGCCGGACTCGGTCCCCCTCTCGTTGATCGCGCTGGTGCTGGCGCTGGCCCTGCTAGCGCTATGGCGGGGACGGCGCCTGGGGCCGCTGGTGGCCGAACGGCTACCGGTGGTGGTGCGCGCCGCTGAGACCACCGAGGGCAGAGCGCGGTTGTACACGGCGCGGCGGGCACGGGACCGGGCGGCGCTCGCCTTGCGCTCGGGGTGTCTCGAACGGATTCGACCCTTGGTGGAATTGGGTCCTGACGCTTCACCCGAGACCGTCGTCGAGGCAGTGGCCGCACGCACGGGAGAAGACCCGCGGCGGTTGGGCGAACTGCTCTACGGGGCGGGCGACTCCGAGGGCCACGACCCCTACAGCGCCGACGATCATGGCCTGGTGCGCCTGGCCGACGAACTCGACCGGGTCACCGACACCCTACGGTGACCCGGTGACCCCGAGCCGGCGACGGCCGCGACGACAATGTAGGAACGCCACAGACGTGAAAGAGGTACAGCAGCCGTGACCGTCCAGACCACCCCCGGGCAGCCACCGGCCGAGGAGGCGCGGGCGGCGCTCGTGGCCCTGCGCAACGAGGTCGCCAAGGCCGTCGTCGGCCAGGAGGAGACCGTGACCGGGCTCGTCGTGGCGCTGCTGTGCCGCGGCCACGTGCTACTGGAAGGCGTGCCCGGCGTCGCCAAGACGCTGCTGATCCGCACCGTGGCCGCCGCGCTCTCACTCGACCACAAACGGACCCAGTTCACCCCCGACCTGATGCCCGGGGACGTGACCGGTTCGCTGGTCTACGACAGCCGGACCGCCAAGTTCGAATTCCACGAGGGGCCGGTGTTCACCAACCTGTTCCTAGCCGACGAGATCAACCGGACCCCGCCCAAGACCCAGGCCGCGCTGCTGGAGGCCATGGAGGAGCGGCAGGTGACGATCGAAGGGGAGCCGCGCCCGCTGGCCGACCCCTTCGTGGTGGCGGCTACCCAGAACCCGGTCGAGTACGAGGGGACCTACCCGCTGCCGGAGGCCCAACTCGACCGGTTCCTGCTCAAGCTGGTCGTATCGCTGCCCCAGCGCGGCGAGGAGATCGACATGCTCAACCGGCACGCCGCCGGTTTCGACCCCAGCGACCTGGAGGCGGCCGGGGTCCGGCCCGTCGCCGGGGCGGCCGAGCTGCGCGCCGCGCGGGAGGCCGTGACCGGGGTTCGCGTGGCTCCCGAAGTGTTGGCCTACATCGTCGACATCTGTCGGGCCACCCGCGCCTCGCCGTCGCTGCAACTGGGCGCCTCCCCGCGCGGGACGACCGCACTGCTGCGCACCAGCCGGGCGTGGGCGTGGCTGTCCGGGCGCGACTACGTGACCCCCGACGACGTGAAGGCACTGGCGCGGGTGACGCTACGGCACCGGGTCGCCCTGCGCCCGGAGGCCGAACTGGAGGGCGCCACCGCCGACGGGCTGCTCGACGGCGTCCTCGCCGCCGTCCAGGTTCCCCGGTAGGGCGGGGTACTCATGGCGATCACCGGCCGGGCGGTACTGCTGGCCTTCGCGGGCGTGGCCGCGGTCCTCATCGCCGGCGGCGCGGGCCCGTGGGTGCTATGGGGGATGACCGGGCTGCTGGCCGCTCTCCTGGCCCTGGACCTGCTGCTGGCCGCCAGCGCGCGCCAGGTGCGCTTCGAGCGCGAGGGAGACACGTCGGTGCGGCTCGGGGAGAGCGCGACCGTGGGACTGCTGGTGCGCAACGGCAGCCGGCGCCACCTACGCGCCCGTATCCGCGACGCATGGCCCCCCAGCGCCGAGGCGCACCCCGCATCAAGCACGGTCACGATCCCCCGCGGCGGGACACGGCGGCTCCAGACCACGTTGACGCCGGTACGGCGCGGCGACCAGCGCGCGGCCAGGGTCACCGTGCGCAGCGTCGGCCCGCTGGGCTTGGCGGCACGGCAGTGCACGCACACGGTGCCGTGGACGGTGCGGGCGCTGCCGCCCTTCCACAGCCGGCGGCACCTGCCCGGCAAGATTTCGCGGCTGCGCCAACTGGAGGGCCGCAACCTCGCCATGGTGCGGGGGCAGGGCAGCGAATTCGACTCGCTGCGCGAGTACGTGCCCGGTGACGACGTGCGCTCCATCGACTGGCGCGCCACGGCCCGGCGCGAGTCCGTCGTGGTGCGCACCTGGCGGCCCGAGCGCGACCGGCGCATCCTCGTCGTGCTCGACACCAGCCGCACTTCGGCCGGCCGGGTGGGCGACACGCCGCGGCTGGACCACTCGATGGACGCGGCCCTGCTGCTGGCCACTCTGGCCGCCCGGGCCGGCGACCGGGTGGACATGCTGGCCTTCGACCGCCAGGTGCGCGCCCGCGTGCGCAGCAGCGGGCGCGGGAGCGCCGTATCGGCGATGGTGCAGGCGATGGCGCCGCTGGAGGCCGCACTGGTGGAATCCGAGCCGGCGGGGCTGATCTCGGAGATCATGGGCCGGCACAGCCGCACCCGCCAGCTCGTGGTGCTGCTCACCGACCTCAACGCCGCGGCTATGGAGGAGGGGCTGCTGCCTCGGCTGTCCACGTTGACCTCGCGGCATTTGGTGCTCGTGGCCGCGGTGAGCGACCCGCGG
Source organism: Salinactinospora qingdaonensis (assembly GCF_039539445.1). Taxonomy (NCBI): domain Bacteria; kingdom Bacillati; phylum Actinomycetota; class Actinomycetes; order Streptosporangiales; family Nocardiopsidaceae; genus Salinactinospora; species Salinactinospora qingdaonensis. The sequence continues at coordinate 102,539 of NZ_BAABDD010000015.1, read as the reverse complement.
GTGAGCGAGATGGCCCAGCGGCGCGGCAGCGCCCCCGCGGTCTACGAAGCGGCGGCGGCCGAGCGGACCCGCAGCGAGCGCCGCCGCGTCACCGCCGAGCTACGCCGCCGCGGCGTGGAGGTCGTCGACGCCGGGCCGGAGGCCATCGCCCTCGCGCTGGCCGACGCCTACATCTCGCTGAAGGCGGCGGGACGGCTGTAGCACCTCTCCTTGTGCGTAGCACAACGTCGCACCTCGACCTACGCTGAGAGTCACAAACGACGAGCCCGACAACGCGAATCTCAGACGAATCAGCCAGCGCGAGCTACGCAACAACAATGCTCAGACCCTGAACGACGTGGAAAAAGGGGAGAACTTCGTCATCACCCGCAACGGGACGCCAGTGGGCAAGGTTGTGCCGTTCCACGCGGAGGGCACGGGCACGACGGCACAGCTCTCCCACTGTTTCCCAGGGTGTTAGGCGACCTCAACCGGCCACGGGGGCGGTCTCGGGGCGGTGGGCGATGTCGCCCGTCTCCCCCTCGTGGACCGCCTTGCGGCCCAGCACGAAAACGTAGGCCAGGAACAGGGCCTCGGCAGCCACGCCGATGGCGATGCGCAGCCACGTGATGTGGACCCAGCCGGTGACGAACCCCTCGATGAGTCCCGAGACGAACAACACCACCACCAGCCCCAAAACGACAGCCATAGCCGCGCGTGCCTCCTCGGCCAGTGCTTGCAGGCGCGGACGCGGCCCCGGCGCGATCAGCGTCCACCCCAGCTTGATGCCGACCCCGGCCGCAACGAACACGGCGGTCAACTCCAGCAGCCCGTGCGGGATGATCAACCCCAGGAAGATGTCGCCCTTGCCGTGGGCAAACATCAGCCCCCCAGCGACGCCGAGGTTAGCGGCGTTTTGAGCCAGCACGTAGACGGTGGGCAGGCAGCCGAACACCCCGAGCACCAACGCCAGAGCCGACACCCAGGCGTTGTTGGTCCACACCTGGGCGGCGAACGAGGCGCCCGGGTGCTCCACGTAGTAGTTGGCGAAATCGTGCTCGACGTAGGCGCGGATCTCCTCAGGCGGACCGATCGCGGCCTGCACCTGCGGGTCGGCCATGATCCACACCGCGATCCCCGCGCCCAGCGCCAGCGACAGCAGCGCCGACCCGATCCACCACCAGCGCATCCGGTAGAGCACCGCCGGGAAAGTGCGCACGAAGAACCCGCTGACATCGCCCCAAGCGGAGGCGTGGGCGCCGGTAACCGCGGAACGACCGCGCGCCACGAGCCCCGACAGCCGCGCGGTGAGAGCGGGATCTTGCCCCGAGGAGCGCACGGTCGACAGGTGGGTGGCGGCGCGCTGGTACAGCTCGACCAGCTCGTCCACCTCCGGTCCGGTGAGTCGGCGGCGCCTGCGGATCAGCGCATCCAGGCGTTGCCATTCCAAACGGTGCGCAGTGGCGAAGACGTCGATATCCACGTGCCCGACTCTACTGGCGGAGCCGGTGTGGCACGGGGCGGCGCCGGGCGGGCGCGACGCGGTCCGAGGCGCGCGCGGGGCACGCGCGCTGCCAGACTGGGAAGAGGACAACTTCACGAGTCACGGGGAAAGAGGCGGTGGTGAGTTTGGCGGGCGCTAGTGGCGGTTACGGCGAATCGGGGCTGGTCACCGGCGACGCCGTGGTCATGGAGTTGCAGCCGGCAGGCTTCGCCAGCCGCATGGCCGCGTTTTTGCTCGACGTACTGATCCAGATCCTGCTGATGGTCGGGGCGCTGATCGCGATCGGGACCATCGGCTCCGAGCTGGACGAAGCGGCGACGGCGGCGGTGCAGATAACACTGACGGTGCTGATCCTCGTGGGCTACCCCGTAACCTTCGAGACGTTGTCGCGAGGACGTTCCCTGGGCAAGCTGGCTTTTGGGCTGCGCGTGGTGGGAACCGACGGCTCACCGGAGCGGTTCCGCCAGGCGCTGGCCCGCGGGCTGAGCGCCTTTGTGGAGATCTGGCTGGCTTCGGGGACGATCGCGCTCATCGTCTCGATGATCAACCCCAATGGCCGCCGGGTCGGGGACTTCCTGGCCGGCACCCTGGTCATGCAGGAGCGCACGAACCGTTCCCCCGAGGTGCCGATCATGATGCCGCCGCACCTGAGCGGGTGGGCCAGTTCAGCGGAGCTGTCCCGGTTGACACCCGAAGCGGCGGCCATGGCCCGCCAGTACGTGACGCGGTTCAACGAACTCACCGAGCAGGCCCGCTACGAGATGGGCAATCAGGTGGCCAACACCGTGGCGGGCATGGTGGCTCCTCCCCCGCCGCCCAACGTCTCGGCGTTGGAGTTCCTTTCGGCGGTCCTGGCCGAACGGCGCCGCCGCGAGGAGGCTCGACTGGGAAACCAGGGGCAGGCAGCGCCCGACCAGGCCGCGCCGGGTGCGCCCGGCCAGGGTCCGCCCGCCTGGCCCACGCAGCCGCCCCCGGCCCAGGGCGCCCCGCCCTGGCCGGGAGAACAGCATCCGGGCTGGCCGGGCCACGGCCACGCCGACTTTTCCGCGCAGCCCCCCCGAGGCTGGCCCGCGCAGCCGCCCCCGGACCCGCGCACGCAGGGCACGCCGGCTTGGCCCGGCTACGGCGCGCCGCAGTGGCACGCGCCGGGGCCCCCACCGCCGGGGCCGCCGTGGCCCGGACCTCACCCCGCCGCCCCGTACGGCCACGGGCAGGCCGTTCCAGACCCCTACGGGCAGAGCGCGCCGTATGGGAACGCGCCGGCGCCACCGCCGCCCCACGGGCAGCCCCCGCACGGCTGGTACGGGCAGGCCGCGCCCGGATGGCAGGGGCCGACAGGTGCCGAGGCGCCGGAGCAGGCCGCACCAGAGGCGCAGGAGCCCGGCCAGGACGCACCGTACTGGCCCGGCCGCCCGTTCGGGAGCTGACCGGGACGCATTCGGGAGACTCTGTGTGGGGGCCGTGCTCTGCACAACAACGACGGCGGACCGTTAGCGTGGTTGTGCCTCGGACTTCCCGGACGTTGCTGTGGCGCCCGGCACCGTGGTTGATCTCGGCTGACCGCTACACCATCGCTCGTGCCTCGATCGCTTCGCGATCTCGGCAGCTTCAGTGGCGGCGCGTGGTCGAGAGACAAAGCCATACAGGCGACAACCAGACCGGAGCACCACCACACAAAAACACCACAACCTCACCCAACACAGCATCAGTAGCGACACGCGATCGAGAAACAAAGCCATACAGGCGACAACCAGACCGGAACGCCACCACACAAAAACACCACAACCTCACCCAACACAGCATCAATAGCCACACGCGATCGAGAAACAAAGCCATACAGGCGACAACCAGACCGGAGCACCACCACACAAAAACACCACAACCTCACCCAACACAGCATCAATAGCCACACGCGATCGAGAAACAAAGCCATACAGGCGACAACCAGACCGGAACGCCACCACACAAAAACACCACAACCTCACCCACCGTTGTCGCCCTCCTGACCGCCCAAGCAGTCGAGGCGCTACCGCACAGGGACACCGCCACTCGCCCTGAGACCGTCCCTTTCCGGCTGCCCTCTTCGAGACCGCGCCCATTGGGCAGCCCCTTTGTGGGGCTCTTGACGTCGCCGGTTTTTTTGGAGGGGGCCACTCGTTGAGGACACTGGGCTTTGCCCCACACCATCGGAAAGACCCTTTGAAGCTGCCAGACTTCGGAGCCGTCACCCTTTTAGGCTGCCGAGATCGCGCAGCGATCGAGGCACGAGCGGACGAAGAGCCCTCACGTCACCCCGGTTGCAGGTCGCGCTAGGCGGCACCGTCCCGGCTCCCGCTCCCCCAGGCCCCGGCCTTACTCGACGGAAAGCACAGGCGGCGCCCCTGCGAGCCCACCTGAAGGCCGGGCGAGGGCGCCCTCCTGGCTTAAGGGACGGCCGAGGTCGGCTCGTGGTCTGTCACTGCGGTACTAGGCGTCCCAGGAACTGAGGTAGTCCCGCTGCTCGGCGGTCAACTCGTCGATGTGGACCTGTAGCGCCGCCAGCTCCAGACTGGCCACCTCGGTGTCGATCTCGGTGGGGACGTCGAGCACTCCGGGTGAGAGCTGTTCGTGCTGCTGGGCCAGCCACTCGACGGTCAACGCCTGCACGGCGAACGACATGTCCATGACCGCTGCCGGGTGCCCCTCGGCCGCGCCCAGATTGACCAGTCGCCCTTCGGAGACCAAGACGATGCGGCGACCATCGGCTAGAACGTACTCGTCGGCCTGCGGTCGCACGTCGGGCCGGATCTCCACCGCCAGGTCATCCAGGGCCGCCAGGTCGATCTCGACGTCGAAATGGCCGGCGTTGGCCAAGACCGCGCCGTCCTTGAGGTCGGCCAGGTGTTCGGCGCGGATCACGTCACGGTTGCCCGTGACGGTGACGAATACGTCACCGACGCGCGCGGCCTCGGCCATGGGCAGCACCGTGTAACCCTGCATGACGGCGTCGAGCGCCTTGACCGGATCGACTTCGGTGACGACGACGCGCGCGCCCATCCCCCGGGCGCGTTCGGCCAACCCGCGGCCACAGTAGCCGAATCCGGCCACGACCAGCGTGCGGCCCGAGAGCAAGGCATTGGTCGCGCGCATGATGCCGTCGATCGTGGACTGCCCGGTGCCGTATCGGTTGTCGAACATCCGCTTGGTGGCGGTGTCGTTGACGGCGACCATCGGCAATTGGAGCACGCCTTCGGCGCTCATCTGGCGCAGCCTGATCACCCCGGTTGTGGTCTGCTCGCAGCCGCCCATGGTGTGTTCGAGCAGCTCGGCGCCGGTGTGGTAGGCGGTGTTGACGAGGTCGCAGCCGTCGTCGAGCAGCAGGTGAGGGCGCTGCGACAACACGGTGGCGAGGTTGCGGTCGTAGGTGGCGGCGTCGATGCCGGAGCGGGCGTAGACACGCATGCCGTATTCGGCGACGAGTGCGGCGGCGGTGTCGTCCTGGGTCGACAGGGGGTTGGAGGCGGCGAGCATGACCTCGGCCCCGCCGGAGCGCAGTACCCGCAGCAGGTTCGCGGTCTCAGCCGTGACGTGCATGCAGGCACTGATGCGCAGCCCGTCGAGGGGGCGGGAGCGGGCGAAGCGCTCGTTGATGCTCGACAGCGCCGGCATGGCGCGCTCGGCCCATTCGACCCGGCGGACTCCGGCCGGGGCTAGGCCAAGGTCGGCGACGTCGTACTGCGACAGTGTCATCAGCCGACCACGCCCCTCTCGTGGTGATTGTGAAAAGCCGAACGCGAAGGCGGCGAGGGCCGGGAGACCCGATGCCCCCGCCCTCGCTGGGACACGCCGGCCGGTGCCAGCGCAACCGCTGGCACCGGCCGACACGCGATGAACGGCGGGGGGCCGGCTACGCCAGGCCCGCGGCCGTTAGTAGCGGTAGTGGTCCGGCTTGTAGGGGCCGGCCACGTCAACGCCGATGTAGGCGGCTTGCTCCTTGGTGAGCTCGGTGAGCTTCACGCCGAGGGCGTCGAGGTGCAGCCGGGCGACCTTCTCGTCGAGGATCTTGGGCAGCACGTGGACGTCGAGGGAGTACTCCTCGGTCTTGGTGAACAGCTCGATCTGGGCGATCGTCTGGTTGGTGAAGCTGTTGGACATCACGAAGCTGGGGTGGCCCGTGGCGTTGCCCAGGTTGAGCAGGCGACCCTCGGAAAGCACGATGATCGAGTGCCCGTCGGGGAAGCGCCACTCGTGGACCTGCGGCTTGACCTCCTTCTTCTCCACCCCGGGCATGTTCTCCAGGCCGACCATCTCGATCTCGTTGTCGAAGTGGCCGATGTTGCCGACGATGGCCTGGTGCTTCATCCGGCTCATGTGCTCGGCGGTGATGATGTTGAAGTTGCCGGTGGTCGTGATGAAGATGTCGGCGGTCTCGACGACGTCCTCAAGGCGAACGACCTCGTAGCCCTCCATGGCGGCTTGCAGGGCGCAGATGGGGTCGATCTCGGTGACGAGAACCCGGGCGCCCTGGCCGCGCAGGGACTCGGCGGAGCCCTTGCCGACGTCGCCGAAGCCGGCGATAACGGCGACCTTACCGCCGATGAGCACGTCGGTGGCACGGTTGATGCCGTCCACCAGGGAGTGGCGGCAGCCGTACTTGTTGTCGAACTTGCTCTTGGTGACGGAGTCGTTGACGTTGATGGCGGGGAAGAGCAGCTTGCCGTCGCGCGCCATCTCGTAGAGACGGTGCACGCCGGTGGTGGTCTCCTCGGTGACGCCCTTGATGCGGGAGGCGATACGCGTCCACTTCTGGGAGTCCTGGGCGAAGCTGTCCTTGAGCCGCTGCAACACGACCCGGAACTCTTCGTTGTCGGCCGTCGAAGGGTCGGGCACGGCGCCGGCCTTCTCGTACTCGGCGCCCTTGTGGACGAGCATCGTGGCGTCGCCGCCGTCGTCGAGGATCATGTTGGGACCCTCACCGTCGGGCCAGGTGAGCGCCTGCTCGGTGCACCACCAGTACTCCTCCAGCGTCTCGCCCTTCCAGGCGAAGACCGGCACACCCTTGGGGTTGTCAGGGGTGCCGTCAGGGCCGACGACAACCGCCGCGGCGGCGTGGTCCTGCGTGGAGAAGATGTTGCAACTGACCCAACGGATCTCGGCGCCCAGGGCGACGAGGGTCTCGATGAGGACTGCGGTCTGCACGGTCATGTGGAGGGAACCCATGATCTTGGCGCCCCGGAGCGGCTGGGAGGGGCCGTACTCCTCACGGGTAGCCATCAGACCCGGCATCTCATGCTCTGCAAGCCGGATCTCCGTGCGTCCGAACTCTGCCAGAGAGAGGTCGGCGACCTTGTAGTCGAAAGCCATACGTCATATCTCCTCGCTGTCGGTGCACCCCGAGTCTAGGGCCGAGAGCCCGATTCGGCAGCGCCAAACCGGCAAAATTGACAGCGCTTTGTTAGATTATGTCTAATCCGGTGGTATGGAACACAATTCCGCTCGCTCGATTCCCATCTCAGCCGCGGCCGAACAACTGGGCACCACGGCCCGGATGCTGCGCTACCGCGAAAGCCTTGGCCTGCTCCCGGTCACCAAGGAGCAGCCCACGGGACGCGGCCACCGGCACCGCCGCTTCTCCGAGGCCGACCTCTCCACCGTCGCCGCCGGCCTAGAGCTGGAGCGCAGCTACGACATCACCCCAACGGCGCTGTCCTTCGCACTGCGCGTCCTGTCCGAGCCGGCCACCATGGCCAGCGTGCGCGCCTACGGTGAGCGTCTAGGACGGTTGGCCCCGCGCCCCGCACGCGCCATGGACTTTGAAAAACAAAAGGCGCTGCGGCTGCTGCGCCAGCAGGGACGGTGAGAAAACGCCGCGAACCGCACCAGAGTGCAACGAGAGCTGCCTCCCCCTCCCCAGGGGTGGGGACCCGGTTTCCTCCTCGACTGGGCACCCGCGCGGGGGCCTGGCAGCCTCGGTGGTGGTGTCTATGCCTCACGCGGTGGCCGGGCATCCGCGTACGCGGGGCCTGGGTGCGGAGGAGGGCATGTGGTGTTTCCCACCGCTCGTGCCTCGATCGCTTCACGACCTCGACAGCCTGAAGTGAGCTGTACCCGGGAGAGCATGTGGTGCTTCCCACCACTCATACCTCGATCGCTTCGCGATCTCGACAGCCTGAGGTGGGCTGTACCCGGGGTGGGTGCCGCGCCCGGCGCCATCCCCGAAGAGATCGCCGCCCATCGCTATATCCCCGCGCTACAGCAACATCCTGGGCTAGCAGAAAGCTCCGGAGTGCGACTGCCATCCAACAGAGCCACACCACAAAGACCCTGAACTAACGAAAACCCCCGGGACAGAGCGACGTTCCTTCACCTCCGTGGCCGCCCGCATCGTTTCCGGTCGCCTCAGCCACGGCGCCCCCTTCAGGCTGCCGAGATCGCGAAGCGATCGAGGCACGAGCGAACGGCAAACCCTCCAGCCACAACCCACCCGCGCAGGGCGACGCGTAAGAAACACATGACCACGAGCGAACGGCACCCCAGCCGCACCCCAACCTCCGGCTTGATAGCCCCATAGACCCCCTCCGGACGGTTGCCGGCCGCCGCCTGTCACCGAAAACCGGCTGTATCGGTTTTCCTGGGCATCCCCCTGGTTACGGTGACTTACGTGACTCTGCGACGTGGCTTTGAACTCGCACCGATCCGCTTCTCGGACGACGTGCGCCGCCGGCTCACCGCTGTGGACCGGCTACGCGAGGTGTGGGCCAGCCATCCCACCCGCCGGCCGGGGCAGCAGGAGGGCGAGGTGCAGCGGCGGTTCTTCCGCCGCCACATGCTGGAACTGCACGCGCTGAGCGGAGCGGACCCCCTACCGGAGGCGACCGTCCGGCACCTCGTGGCAGGTGGCTGGGAGAGCGCCGAGATCGACGCGGCCACGCGCGAGCGGTTCCGGCGCACCGAGGAGGCGCTGTTGGCTATGGCAGAGGACTGCCGCGCTGGACAGGCGCTCACACCCGATTATCTTGAATATCTGGCGCGCCGGCTCCCTGCCGGCGGGGAGCCGACCTCCATAACCGAAGGTTTCAGCGACGAGATCGCCGCAGCCGCCACCGTGGACACCCATCCGATCATCCGGGCCGCGCACCTGTACGTGGCGTGCGAACGGGCACTGATGGCCACGGCGCAAGCGCCCCCGGAGCAGGCGCCGCCCTGGCACTGGCTGTTGCCGTGGGCGGTCGCATCGTTCTCCCTCATGCGGGCGAACTACCCGCCGCTGGTCATGGACCGGCGGTTGGCGGGCGCGCCCCACCGGCCAGACGCCGAAGAACACCTCGGCGTCGTGGTGGAGTTGTTCATCGGCCTACAGACCGCCGCCATGCGCGGCGAGCTGAGTTGGACCCCCACCGGTCCCGGCCGCTCCGCCGCCACCGGCGCGCTCGGCACGACGATCCACCGCCGACTCCTGGAACACATGCGCGGCTGCGCCGCCTCGCTGACGCCGGTCCTACGAGAGATCGACGCGAACGCGCGCACGGCCGTGGGCGAAGGCGCGGGTCCGGAGCCCCCGGCGCTTCGCGCACGCCTTGAGGCCGCGGCCGAACGCGCCCTGTTCCTGCCCGGCCCGGAGTGCCGCTGGGTGGAGCTGACGGCGACCGTGGCCGGTACGACTGTGAGCCTGGTGGTGGCCGTTCAAGACGTCGGGACACCGGCGACCGGGGTGCTCGCGGTCACCGCCGACGCCCGGCACGGTGAAGCGGGCGGGGGGCACGACATGCTCGACCTGGCCAGCACCGACTGCGTGACCATCATCCCCGCCGACAGTGCCGACGAACGGCAGGGCGACGTGGTGGCGTTCGTGGACGACACGGTCTCGCGGACCGTGGAACAGCTCATGGCCTAAGGCGTACCGGAAAAGCGCCGCGGCTGACGGCGGATTCGGGAAGCCGGGGGACTGCCGGCCACTGGGTTAGGGACCGCCCGCCACCAGGCACGGCGGCGCCCCAGCGCCGGCAGCCCCGGGCCCCGACGGGCCGAGGCCGCCAGAGCTAGGTGAACGAGGCCAGAACCAGCAAAAGCAGCAAGATGATGATCCCGATGAGCACAGCGGGAACGATCCAGCCCTGCGACAGCACCGGGTCTTCCACGGGTTGCTGCTGTTGGGGGTACTGCTTAGGGGGCACGTTGGCATGCGGGTGCCGGTTGGGGGGCGCCTGACTGTAGGAGGTGTTGGTGGGGGTGCCCATAGGTGGCTGCGCACCGCCCATCCCCGGATGTCCCCCGGTGGGCGGGGGCTGCTGCGCATGCGGCGACGGAGGGTAGGCACCGGTTTGCGGAGACCGTGGCGGGGCGCCCGGCGACGGTGACTGGCTGCCCGGAAACGGCGTCTGCGGACCGCTGGGCGTGGGACGGTAGGGCTGCTGGGGCTGCGGGGTCTGCGGCCCGCCCTGCTGGGGGGCCTGGGGGCCACTCTGGGGCTGCGGGGTCTGCGGCCCGCCCTGATGCGGGGGTGGGGGAGCGCTGTGCGGGTACTGCGGTCCGCTGGGTGAACCGTGCTCGACGACCCGCTCCCCTGCGGCCACCACCTCGTCGGGGGAGGCGGCCTCAACGTGCTCATGGCCCAACAGCCGCATCAGCAACTGCTGCGCGGTGGGGCGCTGTGCCGGGTCCTTGTTGAGGCACTCCTCGACGATCGGACGCAACTGCTCGGCGATACCGTCGAGCGACGGTGGGGCGCTGACCACCCGGTGGACGACCGCCGGCACGCTGTCGGCCCCGAAGGGCGTGTTACCGGTGGAGGCGAACGCCATGACACAGCCCCAGGCGAAGATGTCGGCCCGGTCGGTGAGGTCGCGCCCCTCGATCTGCTCGGGCGCCATGTAGGAGGGCGTGCCCACGATCGAGTTGGTCATGGTGGCGGTGCCATCGACCACCCGCGCCACCCCGAAGTCGATCACGCGCGGACCGTCGGGACCGAGGAGCACGTTGCCCGGCTTGAAGTCCCGGTGCACGATGCCGGCCTGGTGGATGGCGACCAGGGCGGTGGCGGTGGAGACGGCGAGGCGCTGCAACGAGGCGCCCCGGCGCGGCCCCTCCCTGACCACGGCGTCCTGGAGCGAGGGGCCCGGCACGTACTCGCTGACCACATAGGGCGGCTCGGATTCGAGGTTGGCCTCGTGGATCGCGGCGGTGCAAAAGGAGGCGACCTTCTGTGCGGCCCGCACCTCCTTCTCGAAGCGCCTGCGCAGCGCTTCGTCCTGCGACCACTGCTCGTTGAGCACTTTGACCGCGAACTCGTCGCCATCGTCGTTGCGCGCGAGATAGACGATCCCTTGACCACCGCGCCCCAGCCGCCCCACGACGCTGTAACCACCGAACGAGGTGGGATCGCTCGGGGACAGCGACTCGGGATCGGGCATCGGTATCCTCCAGAGCGGTCGCGCGGATAGCTCTATCCGGCGACCAGAGTATTCGTTGACGGGTCTAGGCCATAAGCCACAGCAAGGTAAACAGTGACGTATTCGGTTAGAGCGAGCAAACCGGCCATTCGTTCCACCACACGTCCGGTTTCGGTTCCGAGTTCACTAATCGCCACACCTCGGGCGCGAGCCAACTCGACTGCTGCGGCCATCTCCCGCTCGGCCACTGACCCCTCAGCCCCATGAGGATCGGCGGTGTCGCTCAGCAGGACCGCGCGCAACCGCGTGACGTCGTCCTCGATCGGATCGTCGAAGATACTGCGCGGTCCTGTGCCGCCGAACGGCCCCCGCAGCAGGGTGAGCTGTTCGGCGCCCGCCCCGGGAAACTCGCCGGCCGCGGCCGGATAGCCGGCATTGGCGGCGAGCTTGGCCACGAACCACCGTGCGGCGAACCCGGCGACGGGGCCGGCGCCCCACACCACCGGCAACGTGCCGGCAAGATCGTAGGCGAGCGTCTTGGCCGGGTTCTCGAAGGTTTCGACGGAAGGGCCGTTGATCCAGGCCGCCTCTTCCAGCTTGGCCGCCGCGGCCTCGTAGACGTCGGTGGGCAGCGCGGCCACCCCGACCTCGGTAGCGGCGGTGAGCAGGGGAATGGCGATCGGCCATAGCGCGGCGCCGGGCTCGGCGGTGACCGCGGCATAGGGCGCGCGCGCTTGCTCAGCCACCGCCGCCAGCGGGCCGTCGGACGACCCCACCGCGAAGAACCGGCAGCCTCGCCGCACGGCCTCCATAGCGAGTTGTGCGATGTCGTCGGCTTCGCGCCCGGGAAGGGCCGCAGCGGCCATCACGAGGTCGTTGGCGCCGACCCACCCAGGCAGATGACTGCCCGAGACCACGCTCACCGGAACCGGGGAGCTGCCCGCACACACAGCGGCGAGCAGCTCCCCGGCCAGCGCGGCTTCCCCGGTTCCCACGACCACGACGGCGCGGGGACGGCCCTGCTCTGCCAATGTGGCCAAACCGGCCTCCAGCGCGACCGAACGCGCCGAACGCGCCCGCGCCGCCACCGAGGCGGTCCGACGCAGCAGCGCGCCCGGATCGAGCTCGGGACGCGCGGCGACATCGTCGAGACGGTGTTCCTCAAACACGAGCGACACAGCTACCTCCAGTGGAAACCGGTGTTCTTAGGGCCTATCGGTGAATCGACTGCGCCGCTCGCGAGGGGCGGCCCGTGACACCGGCCCTAGTTGATCTTTCGTGCCTCGTCGACCAGCAGGACGGGGATACCGTCGCGGATGGGGTAGGCCAGCCCGCTCTCGTCACAGACCAACTCGCCCGCCTCGGAGTCGAGGCGCAGCGGCGCCTTACTTTCGGGACAGGCCAGGATTTCCAGCAGCCAATCGTCGATTTTCGTCGTCATAACTCTCAGTTTCTCCTGATCGGCCGATGTCGCGCCACTGGTTGACCAGAGCGGGCGGGGGCTGGGAACGGACGCGGCGAGGGGTCAGGCCCTGATGATGGCTAGCACCTCGTCGCGCAGCTTGGCCATGGTCGCCTGATCGGGCCCTTCGACGTTGAGCCGCAGCAACGGCTCGGTGTTGGAGGCGCGCAGGTTGAACCAGGAACCGTCGGCGAAAGCCACCGTGAGCCCGTCGAGATGGTCGACGGTGACCCCCTCCTGGCCGGCGTAGGCGCGCTCGACAGCGGCGGATCGCTCCGCCTGGTCCGCCACCTCGGAGTTGATCTCCCCGGAGGCGGCGTAGCGCGCGTACTCAGCGGTGATCTCTGAAAGCGACCGATCTTGAGAGCCGAGCACCCGCAGCACGTGCATGGCCGCGAGCATGCCCGTATCGGCGCGCCAGAAGTCCCGGAAGTAGTAGTGAGCCGAGTGCTCACCGCCGAAGATGGCTCCCGTCTCGGCCATGGTGGCCTTGATGAAGGAGTGGCCCACCCGGGTACGCACCGGGGTGCCGCCGTGCTCACGGACGATCTCGGGCACCGCGTTGGAAGTGATGAGGTTGTGGATGATCGTCGCGCCCGGTTCCCTGGCGAGTTCCTGCACCGAAACCAGGGCGGTGACCGCCGAGGGCGCGACCGGGTCGCCGCGCTCGTCGACGACGAAGCAGCGGTCGGCGTCGCCGTCGAAGGCCAGCCCGATGTCGGCTCCGGTCTCTCTGACCTTAGCCTGTAGGTCGACGATGTTGGCCGCGTCCATGGGGTTGGCGGGGTGGTTGGGGAAGGTGCCGTCGAGCTCGAAGTACATGGGCACGATCTCCAACGGCAGGGGATCGAGCAGCGTGTCACCGAGCACGGCGGGCACGGTGTAGCCGCCCATGCCGTTACCGGCGTCGACGACGACCTTGAGGTGGCGGCAGCCGGAGAGGTCGACCAGAGAACGCAGGTGGGCCGCGTACGCGGACAGCAGGTCGCGCTCGACAGTCGAGCCCTGCGGGCCGTCGTAAGCGGGCACCCCCTGCTCGGCCAGGCGCTGGATCTCGGCTAGGCCGCTGTCGGAGCCGATCGGGGCGGCCCCGGCCCGGCACATCTTGATGCCGTTGTACTGGGCTGGGTTGTGGCTGGCCGTGAACATGGCGCCCGGGAGCCCGAGGTAGCCGGAAGCGAAGTAAAGCAAGTCGGTGGAGCCCAGTCCGGCCAGAGTGACGTCCACTCCCTGACTGGTGACCCCCGCGGCGAAAGCCGTAGCCAACTCCGGGGACGAGGGGCGCATGTCGTGGGCGACGACGACTGCGGAGCCGTCGATCACCCGCGCGAAGGCCGCCCCTATCGAACGGGCGATATCAGCGTTAAGTGTGTCTGGAATCACACCACGGATGTCGTAAGCCTTGAAGATCTGACCGAGGTCATCCACTGCTACTCCGGACGGGTTGATGTGTGGTCTCCAGGTCGCACGGCCCCGCGGCAGACCGCGCGTTCCCAACCTACACAACCGCCGCCACAGCGCAGACTGTCGCGTTCACGCCTCGGGATCGATGGTCTCCGGCTCCAGACCGAGCAGGTTGGCGACTTCCTCGACGACCGTGTCATAGACCAGTAAGGCCATCTCCTCGGGATCTGTGGTGCGGATCTCGACCGGCCGCCGGTAGACGATGATGCGCGCCTGGCCCGAAGGTGAGGTCTCCAACCGGGAGAACGGAATGCCGTCTTCGGCCCCGACACCTCTCGGCACAAGAGGGACATCCTCGACCAAGAACTCGACGGCGGCGAGCTCGCGCGCCCACAACCGTTCTAGGCGCTCGACGGCGTCGAGGACCAGATCATCGAAGACTTGGGCTCGGGTCCGCGAAACAGGCAGCTCCGGCGGCGTCAGGGGTCCGCGGATACCCCGCCCGCGGCGGTCCCTACGTCGCACTCGGTCGGCTTGAGACCGGTGAAGGTGCATTCGTCGCACACTTCGAGACTAAGTCATCGACGCCTCCTCGCGCAGCCCCGACGCCGGCGTGATGGACACGAAGCCCCCCATGCTGGCGCGTGGCCCCCGAACCGGATAGCGTCTGTGCCTGTGAGCGTCGTACGTCGCTGCTCGCGTACCGCGTGCCGGCAGCCAGCAGTCTTCACGCTTACTTATGTCTACGCCGACTCCACGGCCGTGGTCGGACCACTGGCCGCCTACGTGGAGCCACACTGCTACGACCTGTGCGCGATGCACGCCGATCGCCTCACCGCCCCCCGTGGCTGGGAGGTGGTACGGCTCCCCGCCGACAACACGGGCGGGCCCGGCAGTGACGACCTGGAGGCCCTGGCCAACGCCGTTCGCGAGGCAGCTCGCCCGCCCGCGAACCCCGGCCCCGTCGGGCAGGGGGTGGAGACCAACCGGCGCGCTCACCTGCGCGTGGTCAAATCCGACCCCGAACAGCGCGAAGAGTCACCGAGGCCCCCGCGCCGCGACACCTGAACCGCGCCGCCGCCCTCGCCACGCCCCTCACTCACGGCACCGTGCTGGACAGGGTGTTCCACACCGACGGCAGCGTGAGGCGCATCGGCGCCGGGCGCAACGACTGCATCGAGGTGGCGTGTTCCTCGCCCGACTCGCGCCGCACCTGGCGGGCGGCGTACACCGGCCCTGAGGCTTCCGCGAGATCCACGATCCAACCGTTGCCGCCCTCGGTGACGGACAGCTCCGGCATGACCGTGTGATCGGGTTCGACAGTGACCTCCTCGGTATCGCCCTGCTCACCTTCGGACGAGACGGGAGTGACGCGCACGGTGGCCGACTCGCCGACCGCGCCGAACACCAGTGACGTCGTCGTGCCCTCCGGCGCGGCGGGAACCGTAGCGCGCCCGTTGAGCCGGCCGTCCAACGGGTCAACCGCCGTCGCGTAGGCCATGTCGGGGTCATCGTCGCCGCGGCGCATCGCCACGCCGGCGAGGATCGGCTGCTGCGACTCGACCACCACGGTGCCCGGCTGCTTACCCAGCGGCCCTTCGAGATCCAGCGACGCCGCGGCGGCCGGGGGGACGCTGAACCCTTCCAAGGTCTCGTTCTCGACCTCGCCCTCGGGAGTGAGGACGCGCACCGAGATCGCCGCGGCGGAGTCGCCCGGCGCAGCGACGATGAGCGTGCGGGGGCCGTTTCCCGGGGGAACCCCGGGGATGACATGGCGCGTCGCTGGGGCGGCCGTGGGGGGTGCCCAGTCCATCGCCGCTCCGGGGCCATCGGTGAGTACCGAGGAGGCGACGCGCCCGGAGTTGGTGCGAACGTGCACCGCCACCACGTCGGTGGAGCCGACGAGACCGGTCAGATCCACCTTTTCCTCGCCGTGAGCCGGCACGGAGATGCCGCGCGTGGCCTCGGAGAAGGCGGGGCCGTCAGTGGCGTAGAGATCGATGTTGGCGGTGGCCGAGGTGTCGTCGACGTTGGCGAGAAACACCCGCAGCTCGTCGAGCAACTCGCCCCCGGGAGCCACGAACCAGGTGCTCAGCGACGGCTCGCCGCATCGAAGCTCCGTCATCGCGGGCCGGTCGGCCTCTTGGGTGTCGATCGTGGTCTGGGTGACCTCCAGCCCCGCGGCCATGGCACCGGTGGCCTTGACTACGGTGTGGCGTTCGATATCGGTGACCGCCACCCCCCAAGGTTGGCCCACGCTCCGGGTTTCGTCGAGCGCAGTGGCGTCAGTCTCGTTGGGGCCGACGAGCAGCGTTCCCCCCTCCTCGTCGCGGCCGGGTGCCATGGCACTCAGGCGGGAGGCGCGCTGCTCACCCTGCATCGGCGGGCACACGCGCACGGCCGACTCCACGCTGGTGACCACGGGGTCGGCGCCGGAGGAGGTGGCATCGGCCGGCGGGCGCGTCACCGTGGCAACGCCGAACAGCGCGGCCAGGGCGATCACGACCAGCAGCAACAGTGCGAACCGGTTCTCAACGATGAGTCTCACGCCGACGGTGCTCCTTCCCGACTGGCCTGACCGTGCCGATTGGACTCATCCGGCGTGCCTGACCCCGCCGAGGAGCGCCCGCCCGCCCGAGCGCGCGTGCCCCGGTGGCCGCGCCGCGCCGCACGGCGCGTGCCCGTACTGCCGCGGGGGCGCCGCGGGCGGGGGCTGGGCTGCTCGGCCTGGCGACGCAACTCCTCCTCGGTGCGCACCCCCGGCAGCGCGAGCACCAGGGTGAGGAGGAACAGCACAGCCTGGACTCCCAGCCACACCTGACGCGCCACCCCGACCCGGGTGATCTCGACCTGCCCGCCCCGCTCCGGCAACTCGAAGGCTTGCATGCCGTATTCGGTCGAAGAGGCCGCGAGTTCGGTGCCGTCGAGCGTGGCGCGCCACCCCTCGTCGGCGGGCTCGGCCAGCACCAGCGTGCGGGGCTGCTGCCCGGAGGGGACGTCGACCCCGGCACCAACCGACCCACTCTGGAGCACCACTACCGGATCGTCGGACGACTCCCCCACGATGCGCAGCCGTCCCGTGTCGTAGACCGAGCGCCACAGGGCGAAGTCGGTGGTGAGTTGGAGCCGCTCCAAGCCGGGCGTGGCATCCAGCGTGTCGACGAGCGTGACATCCACGCCGTCGCCCACGGTGGGAGCCGGCAGCACCACGTAGCGGATACCGAACTCGGCCAACGCTTGGGCCTCTTCGCCGCCTCGTCCGCCGACGAGGGCGGCCACGACGGCGTTGAGTTGGTCGCTGGCGGCCTCCTGCGGCGGAATCTGCGCTTCCCCCAACCGCGGCGGGCGGCCACGCAGCACGCTGTAGCTGATAGGACCATCCTCCTCCGGCGAGATGAGCAGGGTCCGCGGGTGGGTGCCGTCAGCGCTCAGCGATTCCAGGAACGGCGGCATGGCGGGCCGCGCGTTGCCCGACAGCGGCCCCTCCACTCCGTGCCACATCCACACCCCGGCCGACGCCACCGGGGTGGTCAGCGCCAACAGGGCCACACAGAACGCGAAGCCGCGGCGCAGTCCGCCCATGCGCAGCATGACGTCGAAGGAGTCGGCGGCGGTGGCCGCCGACAGCAGCATCGCGGTCGCGGCGAAGGCCAGCGCGACCCCCGGCCAGGCGGGAGCGGCGGGCCCGCCCTGGATCGGCTCCACGGCGACCCGGCTGAGCACGATCGCCACGAGAATCCCGAACAGCGCCATACTCCAGCCCACCGCCACCAGCATCCGGCGCCGGCGCAGCAGCAGCGCGCACAGGGCCGCTGCGAGGAAGCCGGCCGTCACCCACAGCGGGGGCACCCCTGGGCCGCCGGGAGACAGCAGCAGCAACGCCTCGGGGGCCAACCGCGGATCGGCCAGGTCGGGCTGGTACAGGCCCGCTTCCAGCAGCCACAGCGACGGGTGCAGCAGCAGGTCGAGGGTCCACGGCATCAGCAACAGCAGCGGCACGACGAGCGCGATCCCCAGGCTCACCTGAAGCCTGCGCCCCATATGCCCGAACGCCACGGCGACCAGCAGCCCGGTGAGCAACGCCAGCAGCCACACCAGCGGAACGAACGCCGTGGCCAGCGCCAGTAACAACGCCAATGCCCACGCCGAGCGGCGCGACAGGCGCGGCGGCAGGGTCAGCACCCGGGTCAAGAGGATGCCCAACACCGGAAAGAGCGCATGGACCAGCGCCGTGCCGATACGGCCTTGGGCCACGGCGCCGGTGGCCACCGGGAGCAGCGCGTAGGAGGCGGCCATCCACACCTGAGCCGGCCAGTGGCGCAGGACGCGCCGGGCGAGCAGGTAGGCGGTGAACCCGGCCAGCGGGACACACCCCAAAAGCAAAATGGTGACGGCCAGCCACGGTTTGCCCAGCAATAGCGTCGCCAGGATCGCCAACACCCCGATATAGGGCGGGGCGATCGCCGACGAGCCGACCCCGACGTCGTGCCAACTGGCGAGGTAGATCGACCACAGATCACTGGCGCTTCCCCACACGGGCAAGAGCGCGCCTCCGGCGAGCCGGTCGCCCAACAGCAGGGAACGTTCGGCCACGAGCGTGACCACGGCGAGGCTGACCACGAGCAGCACACCGGGGTGGGTGATCGCTCGGCGCAGGAGGCCGTGGTCATCGCGGAGGGGATCGTCCTCCTCGGCCTGCGGAGCTACGGTCACGGCTTGGTGGCGGCCAGGGCTGTCGGGCGAGGGCGCACCCCCCAACAGGTTGCCCACCATGTCCATGAACTGGCGCAACGCCACACCGCGCGCCAGATAGGGCTGGATGGCGCTGTAGGTGCGGCGGCGGTCGCGCCGGCGCCGGAACCGCGCGGTGATCAGCCGCACCGGCATCAGGTAGACGAGGGTGATCGCGATGGCCTCGTCCAAAGCATTGGCCGGCTGCTTGAGCAGCAGGTACATGAAAATGCGCAGCAGCGAGGCGAAGGAGTTGCGCACCAGTGCCACGGCCATCGCGCCGGCGGGGAGGTTGGCCAGCAGCACGAACATCGCATGGCGCCGGTCGACTCTGCGGGGGTGGTCGCTGGTGGCGCTGATGCGGCGACGTCTGCGCGAAGCGGCTTCGGCGTGGTAAGCCACCGCGTCGGCGACGAGGAGAACGCGGTGGCCGGCACCGCCGACGCGCCAACAAAAGTCGATGTCGTCGCGGAATAGCGGCAGCCGGGGGTCGAACCCTTCCAGGGCATCCCAGACGTCGCGACGCACGAGCATCCCGGCGCTGGAGACGGCCAACACTTGGCGGGTGCCGTCGTGTTGTCCTTGGTCGAACTCGCGCGGCTCCAGCCCGGTCTCGCGCCGCCCCGCTCCGTCGATGGTGACACCGGCCTCTACCAGCAGGCGGCGGTCGAACCAGTCGCGCAGCTTCGGCCCTAGCACGGCCGCCCGCGGATCTTCGTCGGCGGCGGTCAGCAGGTGGCGCAGCGCCTCCGGGTCGGGCGTGCAGTCGTCGTGGAGCAGCCAGACCCACTCGGTGGCCTCTGCGGCGCCGGGGAAGCTGGTGTTGGCGCGGGGATGGTCGAGCGCTGCGCGAACCGCGTCACCGAACCCGGTGTCGCGCGGCGGGGTAAGGATCGCGTCGGGAGCGAGGTACTCGGCGAGGATCGCCCCGCTGCGGTCACGGCTTGTGGTGTCGACGCCCACCACGCGCTGTACCGGCCGCGATTGGCCTCGAATGGCTTCCAGGGTTTCGGGCAGCCAGCGAGCGCCGTCATGCGTGACCACGACGGCCGTAACGATGTGGCGAGCGGGGTCCAGGGATGGCACGGCGAGTGTCGACTCTCGGGTTGCAGATCGGGGTAACGGCGCTGGGACGACAGGTCCGGCGCCGATGGCAGATCACGATACGCCACTCACGGGCACAAGGGGGACCGCAAGGGCTGGCCTCAACTCCACCAAGGCCCAGCGACGGCTCTACCATTATCCGGGTAAAGTCAACATAAAAAGAGTGTGCCCTGAGTGGAAACCCAGGGCACACAAGCAGCGCGGTTGGCTAGAGCATGTCGGAAAGGAAATCGAAATCCTGTCCGGAGGCTTTCTTCAGCCGGCGCCGCTCACGTTCGGAGAGACCCCCCCAGATACCGAAGCGCTCATCGTGCTCCAGTGCATATTCCAGGCACTCCGCACGTACCTCGCACGACTGGCAGACCTTCTTCGCTTCTCGCGTCGAGCCGCCCTTCTCGGGGAAGAACGCCTCGGGGTCGGTCTGCGCGCACAAGGCGCGTTCCTGCCAGCCCAGATCTTCATCCGCGCCGTGCGCCAGCGGGATAACCTCGCTCATGCGCACCTCCTATTGCCCCCCTCGATGTTCCCTCCCATTCGACCCCCGGGAGGGTGGAATCACACTGTAGAAATTACACGCGCGCGTCTTGCTATACGTCAAGCACGCGGCGTGGTAATCCCTTGAATATCACGTAACGAACAACAACTCGCTGTTCGCACGCGGTGCGGCAAAGGATTACCACGCTAATTTCCAACGCGGAGGGCGGGCTGTTCAGCGACGGTCGTCGTCGCGGTACCAGCCCAAGTGCTGCTCATCGGAATCGGTGCCGGCATGCCGCTGCTGGTCGACCGGATGGTTATCCCCGTAGGCGCCGGGATACCCCGGGTCATGGCGGGGCGTCGCCTCGGCAGCGCCACTGCCGCGCTCGTCTTTTTGGAAGAACTGCTCCAGTGGCGTATCACGGCGCTGCTCTTGGGGCTGGGGCTCTGGGGCGACGTTGTCCACGGGCTGCTGGTACCACCCGTACTGGATGGCTTGCTGGGCCGCTTGGTCACTGGGAGGGAACCCTTCGCCGGAACCGAAACCCGACTGGCCGCCGGTGCCGTAGGCCATCGGCTGCTGTTGCGCGGCGTAGGGGTCGTAGCCGGGAGGCTGGCCGCCGCTGTCGCTGTAGCTGGGCTGGCCGGCGTAGGGCGGCTGATCGACCTGAGCCGCCTGCCCCCACTCCTGCCCGTAGGGGGGATGCCCACCTGCCTGGGCATAGCCCTGCTGTGGGTATTGGCCGTAGAAGTCGGGCTGGCCGGGCTGCCATTCCTGAGGCTGCTGGCCCAGCGACTGCGCGTAGGCCTGCTGGTCGGGAGAGGGCTGTTGGGCCTCATAGGGGCCACCGGCATAGGCACCGGGATCGTACTGCGGATAGTAGGGCTGCTGGCCCCCCGTTTGGGCATAGCCGGGGCCATAGCCCGGTACCGCCCCACCGTAGGGCTGGGCGCCCCACTCCTGCTGCGGGTACTGGCCGTGGTGCGCGGCCCACTCATCCTGGGGGGAGGGGTAAGCGCCCGGCGCGTGGGCGACGTAACCCTGCCCGGTCTGGTTCGGGTCGGGCTGGGGAGCAAAGGACTGCTGGGCACCGGTACCGGCGAAGCCCGGCTGAGCACCCGTCTGGGGATAGCCCATGGCCGGCGCGCGGGCGGGAGCGCGCGGCACAAGCTCGTGGTTGTTGAAGATCCGCAGTTCAAAGAGCGCCCCGACAGCCCCCATCGCCAGGTAGGCAACCGTGGTGAAGAAGTTACTGAACCCCAGTGCGGCGTTGTAGGGGCCGGTGGCGATAAAGCCCATAATCAGCACGATGCCCCCGAGCAGGCCGGCGACACCGGTGACGACCAGAGCGGTCAGCACGATCGGGTGCGTACGCGGCGACTTCTGCTGGGAGGTAGCCACCAGAAGCACGGCGCAGACAATCATCCCGATATTGACCGGACCAAAGAACGCCTCGCGCTGGGCAAGCATATTGGTCGCCACCGGAGCACCGCCGGCACCGGCCGCCCCGCTGGCAAACGTCGAAATCAGGCCGGCGAGCATCCGCAGTAGCACGGCGCCGAGTAGCACCCATGCGGCAGGCTCCCGCAGCCTTTGGATGGTTTCACTATTCAAGAGAGGTTTCCCTCCGCTGCATCGCTATCGCGTCGGTGGAAGCTTTGCATATCGTCACGATGTCAAGTGAATCGGCAAGAACGGGAGGCATAAGCGAAGGCCACATCCGAAGTCGCCGACATCCTCCGCAGCGCCGGCGATGCGGGTGGGGAGAAGAGGTGGCCGGGCCGATCCGGCTTTTCACAGCTGCCTGCAATGGCGCGGGGGAGGCCCGCAGCCCCGCTACGGATGCCTGCGCCCAAGCTATAGCGGCGCACGGCGCGTGCACGCTACCAGCCTGCCAGACTTGAAGCTATGCGGATAGTGGTACCAGCCGGCGGCATCGGAGGAGCCCGTTTCTTGCGGGGGCTCAAGACGGCACTAGGAGCCGAGGCAGCGGAGGCCGACGCCGGCGATACGATCACGGTCATCGGCAACACCGGTGACGACATCACTCTGGCCGGACTCCGGGTGTGTCCGGATTTGGACACGGTGATGTACACCCTTGGCGGCGGGATCAACGAGGCCCAAGGGTGGGGCCGAGCACGCGAGTCCTTCACCGTACGCGAAGAGCTGGTGTCCTACGGGGTACTGCCCGATTGGTTCGGACTGGGCGACCGCGACATCGCCACTCACATCGTGCGGGCACAGATGATGGCGGCGGGTTACCCGCTATCGGCTGTCACCGAAGCGCTATGCGACCGATGGCAGCCCGGCGTGCGGCTACTACCCATGACCGACGATCGGGTGGAGACCCATGTGGTCGTCGACGACGACGCAGGACGCCGCGCGATCCACTTCCAAGAGTGGTGGGTGCGCCACCGCGCCGCGCTACCGGCGCAAGAGTTCGTCGAAGTGGGAGCCGAGAGCGCCAAACCGGCCCCGGGGGTCCTGGAGGCCATCGCCGCGGCCGACTTCGTACTGCTGCCACCGTCGAACCCGGTCGTGAGTATCGGCACCATCTTGGCCGTGCCCGGCATCCGGGAAGCTATGGCGCAGACCACGGTGGTGGGGGTCTCCCCCATCATCAGCGGGGCACCGGTGCGGGGCATGGCCGACGCCTGCCTGAGCGCGATCGGCGTGGAGACTAGTGCCGCCGCGGTGGCCGCGCACTACGGCCCGGAACTCCTCGACGGCTGGCTGGTCGACGTGGCCGACTCCGACGTGCAGGTCGAGGGGATCGAGGTGCGCTCGCTCCCGCTGTACATGCACGACCCCGAATCAACCTCGGCCATCGCCGCGGCCGCGATCGAACTCGCCCAAGAACTTCGAGACTGAGTCACCGCCAGTCACCACACCGGTTCCGGGAGCGCGCGGTCGGGGTCGGGGCGGGAGACCCACGGGGGACAGCGTGAACGAAATCCGAATCCACGGCGTGACCGGCATCGGGGAGGTACAGGCCGGTGACGATCTCGCCGGGCTGCTCGCGCGGGCCGCGCGCCCGCGTGCCGGCGACATCATCGTCGTGTCCTCGAAAGTCGTCAGCAAGGCCGAAGGGCGAACGCGGCGCATGACGCGCGAGGCAGCGATCGACGCCGAGACGGTGCGCGTGGTGGCCCAACGTGGCACCACCCGCATCGTGCAGAACCGGCACGGGATGGTCATGGCAGCCGCCGGGGTCGACGCCTCCAACGTCGAAGCCGGCCACGTACTGCTCCTCCCCGAAGACCCCGACGCCTCCGCGCGCCGCCTCCGCCACGGGCTGCGCGAACAGGCGGGCGTCGACGTGGGGGTGGTCATCACCGACACGTTCGGCCGCCCCTGGCGGGTAGGTCAGACCGACATCGCCATCGGGGTGGCCGGCCTCGACGCGCTGGAGGACCTGCGCGGGCACACCGACACCCATGGCAACGTCATGGAGGTAACGCTCAGCGCGATCGCCGACGAGATCGCGGCAGCGGGCGAACTGGTCAAAGGCAAGGCCAGTGGTGTTCCGGCGGCGGTGGTGCGCGGGCTAGAACACCGGGTCACCGGCGAGGACGGGACGGGGGCGGCTGCGCTGATCCGCTCCGCCGACGCCGACCTGTTCCGTTACGGCTCCCGCGACGTCGTCACCGCCTGGCGCACAACCGAGGAGTTCACCGCCGCCCCGGTCGATCCGGCCGTGCTGCGGCAGGCGATCGCCGCCACGCTGACCGCGCCCACTCCCCATGGCCCGCCCCCGTGGCGGTTCGTGGTGGTGGAATCGGCGGCGGCACGTCAGCACCTCCTCGACGAACTGTCTCTCCCAGCGGAGGCGACCGGCGCGGGAGACGCCGCCGAACGCGCCGACCGCGACACCTTGGCGGGCGCGCCCTCGATCGTCGTCGTCTGCCTGGCCGCGGGGGCGCGCTCCGGCAGCTCCGAGGAACCCGACCCGGCTGCGCTGCTGTCGCTGGGGGCGGCGGTGCAGAACCTGCTGCTGGCGCTGACGGTTGAGGGGCTGGGCTCGGCGTGGTTGCCGGCGCCGCCGTGGCGCCCCGCGTCCGTGCGGACGGCGCTGCGGCTGGCCGGGCACTGGCAGCCCCTCGGTGCCGTGGCCGTGGGCCACCCCGCCGACCGTCGTGAGGGTCACCTCGCGGAGTACCCCCCGCAAAGCCCGGAGGGGTTCGTCGAGACCAGGTGAGAGGTGTCGCCCTCTTCCCACGCCGGCACGCGCCGAGAGGTGAGGGGGCGCCGTTCGCTCGTGCCTCGATCGCTTCGCGCTCTCGACAGCCGCGGGGGCGCTCACCAGCGTGCGCCCACCGCCCACTCTCGCCGCCCTTTCCCAAAAACAACAACCCAGCCGCTCCCCTCGCCACCAGCCGCCGCCCAGTCGGGTTCTTGTTGTGCCAGACGCACAACGTCATCCGACAACCTGCACCCGCCCGAACTCGGCGGCGCGTCGGGCCTTGGCCGCGATATCCCCGGGCACGCTGCTCGTGATGTGCTCAAAGCTCATACTCCACTCGATTACAAATCGTGCACACATATTCGCTTGCGGTTACGGCCGGACCGGCGTCGCGGGCCGGACGGGGCGCGGTCGCCCGCCCTGCCCCACCCACGACGCACCTGCCTTCACCCGGGGCGTTCCGCCATCCGCAGCGCTGCGGTTATGCCTGGGCCACCGGCAACCGCGGCCGGCGCACGCTCTCGGCGACGCCGTCGCTGAGTGCCGCCGCCTCGCGCCGGTCTGCGGGCACCTCCCCGTAGAGGGTGGTGCGCTGGCGCACCGGCCGTCCCAGGGGTTCCACGAGGGCGCGGATGTCGCTGATGGTCTTGAACGAGCCGTTGTCGGAACCGGCCATCCTGCTGATGGTCTCTTCCATGAGGGTGCCACCGATGTCGTTGACCCCACCGTTGAGCAACTGTCGGCACGGCTCGTCGGACTGCTTAACCCAAGAGCACTGGATGTTGTCGATCGTGCCGTGCAGCAGCAGCCGGGCCAGTGCGTGCACCGCCCGGTTCTCCCGTTGGGTGGGACCGGTGCGCGCCAGGCCGGCGAGGTAGATCGGCGCGTTGGTGTGGACGAAGGGCAGCAGCACGAACTCGGTAAAGCCGGGGCGGCCGTTGGCGTTCAACGCCCGTTCCTGGAGCGAACGGATCAGTTTGATGTGGGCGACCCAGTGCTGCGGGGTGTCGACGTGGCCGTACATCATCGTCGACGTCGTCGCGATCCCGAGATCGTGGGCCGTGGTGATGACGTCGACCCACTCCGAGGCCGGTAGCTTACCTTTGGTCAACACCCAGCGCACGTCGTCGTCGAGGATCTCGGCGGCGGTGCCGGGAACGGACCCCAGGCCGGCCTCGCGCGCCCGCGTGAGCCATTCGCGCACCGGCAGGTTGGTGCGGGCCGCGCCGTTGACGATCTCCATGGGGCTGAACGCATGGATATGCATCTCGGGCACGCGCTCCCGAACGGCGCGGGCGATGTCGAAGTAGGCGGTTCCGGGCAGGTCGGGGTGGATTCCGCCCTGCATGCACACTTCGGTCGCCCCCGCTTGCCAGGCTTCGGCGGCCCGGTCGGCCACCTGGTCCAGCGAGAGCGTGTAGGCGTCGGCGTCGGTGCGGCGCTGCGCGAACGCACAGAAGCGGCAGCCCGTGTAGCAGACGTTGGTGAAGTTGATGTTGCGGGTGACCACGAACGTCACGTCGTCACCAACGGTGTCGCGGCGTAGGCCATCGGCCAGTGTCGCCAACTCCTCCAGTTCGGGGCCGTCGGCGTGCAGCAGGGCCAGCGCCTCGGCGTCGGTGAGGCCGGCGGGATCGGATTCAGCGCGGCGCAGCGCCTCCCGGACCTGGGGGTCGAAGTGGTGCACAGCGCCGGAGTCGGCGGAGGCCACGCGCTCGCGTAGCTGATCCCAATCGCCGTAGACGGCGTCGAAATCGCCGCGCCGGTCGCTGGTGCGCCCCTCGGTGTCGACGCCGACGTGCAGATCGGTACGGCCGGAGGCGGTCATGCCGGCTTCAGGCTCCTGCCACGGTCGGCCAGAGACAACGGCGTCCTCGCGGGCGAGCCCGGTCTCGGGCTCGGCTAGGGCGGTGACGTGGCCCATGACGCGCGGGTCCAGCCACGGTTCGCCCCGCCGTACATAGCCCGGGTAGACGGTGAGACGTTCCCGCAGGTCGAACCCTGCCTCGGCGGTGCGGCGAGCGAGCTCTTCGATGTGGGGCCAGGGGCGTTCGGGGTTGACGTGGTCTGGGGTGAGCGGGGACACGCCGCCCCAGTCGTCGATGCCGGCGCGCAGCATGAGCGCGTACTCGTCGCCGATGAGGTTGGGAGGGGCCTGTACCCGCACTCCCGGCCCCATCACCAGGCGGGTCACGGCGATCGTGGCCGCCAGTTCGGCGAGTTCGGCGTCGGGGCGGTGCATCATCGCCGTGTCGGGTTTGGCGCGGAAGTTCTGCACGATGACTTCTTGGATGCCGCCGTACTCGCGGGCGACACCGCGCATGGCGAAGATCGAATCGGCGCGCTCAGCGGTGGTCTCCCCGATGCCGATGAGGATGCCGGTGGTGAACGGCACACTACAGCGGCCGGCGTCGCGGAGCACGCGCAGCCGCACGGCCGGGTCCTTGTCGGGGCTGCCGTAATGGGCCTGACCGCGTTCGGTGTACAGGCGCTGGGAGGTGGTCTCCAACATCATGCCCATCGAGGGGGCGACCGGCTTGAGCCGCTGCATATCCGACCAGCTCATGACGCCGGGGTTGAGATGGGGCAGCAGTCCGGTCTCTTCGAGAACCGTGATCGCCATGGCCCGCACGTACGAGAGCGTGTCATCGTAGCCATGCTCGTCGAGCCACTGTCGCGCCTGACTCCACCGGTCCTCGGGGCGGTCGCCAAGGGTGAAGAGAGCTTCCTTACATCCCATGGCCGCACCCTCCCGCGCGATCCGCACGACCTCGTCGGGCGAGAGGTAGGGAGCTTCGACCCGCCCGGGGGTCGTGGCGAAGGTGCAGTAGTGACATCGATCGCGGCACAACCGGGTGAGGGGGATGAAGACTTTGCGGCTGTAGGTGATGGTCCCGGGCCGCCCCGCCGCTTCCAGGCCGGCGTCGCGGACCCGCGCGGCGTGGGAGAGCAAGGTCTCCAACTCGTCGCCGCGCGCGTATAGCAGGGTCTCGGCCTCATCCCGATCGAGGGTTTTGCCGTCGCGCGCTCGGGCGAGCGCACGACGCACTGCGGCAGGTGTGGGGGCGGAATCGGTGCGGTCGTCTTCGGAGCCACTCATACCGGCACGATACGCGCAGCGAGGCACGTCGGTCGGGGTGGTGGGCCCGATTGGGCGCGTCACCACCCCGACCGGTTTCCGGGCTCACCGGCGACCCGGAACTGCGGCGGTGACAGCGGCGGCCCCGCCGGTCAGCGGCGGTTGGCCCGGTTGGGCTTGGCCGCCATCCGCTCCGTGAGGAACTTCTCCCAGCGCTCGGTGATGAGCGGCAGGTCGTAGCGGCGCGCCGACTTCAACGCCTCGGCCGACATGGCGCGGCGCTCCTCGGGGTTCTCGACTAGGCGGAGCATGCCCTCAGCCAGAGCGGTGACGTCCTGGTGCGGCACGAGCAGTCCGTCGCGTTCGTGGGTGATGATCTCGCGGGGACCGTGCGGACAGTCGAAGCTGACCGCGGGCAGCCCCACCGAGAAACCTTCGATGATGGTCATACCGAACCCTTCGGCCCGCGAACTGACGGCCAAGATCGAGGCTTTGGCGAGTTCACCGGTGAGGTCTTTGGTACGGCCCATGACCATGGCCTGGTTGTGCAGGCCGAGTTCGGCGATCTTGGCTTTGAGCTTGCTCTCGTTGCCGCCGCCCCCGTAGATGCGTAGCCGCCAGTTCGGATGCGCCCTGGCCACGACCGCGAAGGCTTCCAGCAGCTTGGGGTACTGCTTGATCGGGGTCAGCCGGCCGGCCGCGGCGATGATGGGATTTTCCAGGGTGGAACGCGGATACTCCCCGGGAGGCAGCGCGTTGGGCATCGTGGTCAGCCAGCCGGACTGCACCGGCAGGAAGTCCTCGTAGGAGCGCAGATCGGCCTGGGTGAGGACGGTCATGCCGTCCAGCCGGGGGTAGAGCGCGGCGATACGGCTGCGGACGTCGGGCTTGTGGTTGTCGAGATGGACGTGTTCTTGGCCGATGGTCAGCAGCCGCTCCGGCGCCCATTTGGCGAGGAGCATGTTGATTCCGGGGCGGGTGCCCACGACGACGTCGGCGTCGCTGGCCCGCAGGTAGGTGCGCAACTCCCGCTCGGTACGGGCGCTGAAGGCGGCGTTGTCGTGCTGCTCGGAGGGCGCGACCGTCAAGGTCGGCCGCTTCTCCCGCCACCGCTGTAGCACCCCTTGACGTGGACGTTCGGTCCAGCCGGGGGTGGGACACAGCGCGTGCAGCCGTACACCTTGGGGCGGGGCGAAGAAGGGGCGCTCGCGGTGCTGGACGAGGCTGAGAATCTCGACCTCGTGGTCAGCGGCGAGCCCTCCCGCGATGTTGTACACGGTACGGATCGTGCCGCCCATGCCATAGGCGTTGGCGATGACGAGGACGATCTTCACCGCTTCCCCCCTTTCCCCCCGGCTACGGCCCGGGCCAGCAGCGACAGCCCGTCATAGACCGTGTAGTAGGGATTGACCCGCACGTGGCGTCCGGCCTCGGCGTCGAGGACGGCGCCGGGGAAGGAGACGCGCTCCTTCTTGCCGTTGACGTCATCGGCGTGCGAGGCCAGACGGAGTTCGACCCCGGCGTAGGCGACGCTCAACCACAGGTCCCACTCGTTGTGCTTGCGCTGGAAGTCATGGGCGTCGACCATCGGCCGCAGCGGAATCCGGCAGTGGAACGTGGAGTCGACGAACTCGGCATCGGCGGTGACCACGCCGGGGCGTTTCCGCTGTCGGGCCACGATGTGGGCTTCCTGACGCCCGGAGCGCTGGGGCAGGTAGGCCGGCACCCCAGACACAGTGACGTGGGTGTCGCCGACCTCGACCCACTCGATCTGGGCGTAGGGCCGTGCCTGGGCCGAGCGCAGCCGTAACTGGCCGGTTGCCCCCCGCTGAACGCGCAGTTCACGCTGGCGCGGCACCTCAATGTAGGCGGCGCGCTCGGCCAGACTGAAACAGGAGTCGGCGGTGGTCACAGGGCGAGCCTTGCCCTCAGTGTCGAGGAGCAGGACATCCCACACGCCGTCGGCCAACGGCAGTTCCGACAGATCGGCTCGAACATGGCCGCCTTCGCGCTGGACGCGGCGGACCCGAACGGTTTCGGTGTGATCGCCCCGTGAACGCAGCGCGAGCGCCGGCTCGGATTCCCCCACCAGCGCCGGCGGCGCTTCGCCAAACCTCAGATGCAGTGTGTCGTGAACGTCTACTCGGCTTATCTCGGCCTGCATTGTCCCCCCAGGAGCCCGGTGCGAGCGTGTAGCCGCCGATTACGCATGGCCACACAACTGCCCGGAACGTCTCGACTGAATCGGCCGTGAGCGGGACGGGCCTCGGGCTCTCGAAGGCGCGCGGAAGCGCTGGAGCGATCGCCGCGCGAGCCGCCCCAAACCTCCGTACGAGCGCAGCGTATGGCTTCGCAGGTAAAGTGTAATTAAGAATGTAGCCGAGCGTGATTGTTTCGTCGCTTAACCCACTGTGAGTGTCGAGCCGTCCCGCCCGAGACCAGCCGGCGAGCCGCCGTAAGTAGCCCCGCCGGGCAAGCGCGCGAGGGTCAAAAGCACGCGGCGGCGTGGCCGCGGTCCGCCGCACGCGGCGGCGCTCCCGGGCAAGGCCGCCCCACGGCGCGGCGCGAGTCCGGCGGGATGCTGCGCTCTACCCGGGGGTGTTTCTATGGGTTTGTCACGTCGGGGTGGGGTGTAGGTGGGGGCTGGTGTGTGTCCGGGGCGGGAGTGTTCTCCGTTCGTTCCTGCCTCGATCGCTGCGCGATCTCGGCAGCCTTAAAAGGGGCACTGCAAAAAGGGGCGCTGTGTCTCTGACACATCGCTGTTGTGCCGGGTGCTGCTGGTGTGGGGGATACGCCGGTGGGGCAGCGTCTCGGTGGGATGGTGGCTGAGGACGCGCCGGAAGACCTCGAGCCGCCCCGCTCCCGTCGGCCCCGTCACGGCGCTCGCCCCACCCCGTCGGCCCCCAGCCCCGTCGTGGCATCCGTTCCATCCCCGTCCGCCCGGTCACGGTGTTGGCCCCACCCCGTCGGCCCCCAGCCCCGTCGTGGCACCCGTTCCATCCCCGTCCGCCCGGTCACGGTGTTGGCCCCACCCCGTCGGCCCCCAGCCCCGTCGTGGCACCCGTTCCACCTCAGGCACAACCCGCCCCGGGCTGCTGAGATCGC
Organism: Salinactinospora qingdaonensis; assembly: GCF_039539445.1. Lineage (NCBI taxonomy): Bacteria > Bacillati > Actinomycetota > Actinomycetes > Streptosporangiales > Nocardiopsidaceae > Salinactinospora > Salinactinospora qingdaonensis. The sequence goes on along the minus strand of NZ_BAABDD010000015.1, from coordinate 72,142 downwards.
GCAGCGATCGAGGCACGAGCGACGGGAAACCCCACATGCTCTCCGCAGACCAAAGCCCCACCCCACCGCTCCCTCATTACCTTTGAGGGAGGTCGGGCCAACGGTCGCGCCCCGCAGGCCCAGCAGGGGTCATGCCCCGTCGCGGGAACGCACGATGAGGTCGGCCAGCAATGCTATGGAGGCCACCATCAGACCGGTCAAAAACACCATGATCGTGTTGTTGCTGATGTAGAAGGGGTTGGCGAAGTCGGTGACGACGTCGTAGACCCCCTTGGCAAAACCGATCCCCAACAGCCACAACGCCAGCGGCATGAGCACCTTGAGGGGGTTGAAGTACATCACCATCCGCAGCACCTGCAACATGTAGCGGTAAGCGTCGCTGATGAAGTGGAACTTGGAGTTGCCCGCTCGTTTGGCGTAGTGGATCGGGATGTAGTGCACCGGATGCTGGTTGGACAGAAACGCCAGCGTGATCGTGGTGACGCAGGAGAAGCCGGGCGGCAGCAGCCGTAGATAGGGCAGCGAGACCTCACGGCGGAACGCGCGCATCCCGGAGTTGAGGTCAGGGATCTTGGTGTTGGTCAACCGCTCGGCCACTTTGCGGATGAACCATTTGGTGGGAATCCGAAGGAACCGGTGCGTGCCCGCCTCCGAGGTCCGCGCACCCACCACCTGCGCGATCTCGGGCTCGTTCGCCAGAAACGCGACGAACTCGGGGATGCGCTCATTGGGGTAGCTCATGTCGGCATCGGTCCAGACCACGATCTCGCCGCGCGCCCGTTGGCTGCCGATCCGGCGCACCGTCCCGGTGCCGCCGTTGTGCGGGAAGACGACGATCTCCATCGCCGGGAACTTGTGTTCAATATCGCGCAACCGAGCGAGCGTGCCATCGGTGGAGGCGTCGTCGATGGCGAGCAGTTCGTAGCTGTGGCCCGAAGCGTCCATCGCTGCACAGATACGTTCAATCTCGGCTGCGATGTGATCCTGCTCGTTGTAACACGGCAGGATGATGCTGACGTAGGGGGCTGCGTCACCGGATCGCGCCGTATCGTCGTGTTTTTGGGGCATGGGGGCTCACGGGGGCTCTGGACGTCGGGCTTGGCCGGCCCTTACCGAGCCGGGCAACGGCTCTAAGGATAGCGAGACCGACGAGCGTGAACGCGGCTTACCGGTCACGGCTGGGGAACGACGGCGACCCACACGTCGGTGTCGAAGATCCACGGTCCTTGGGGCGGCTTCATCAGGGTGCTCGGGTCTTTCTCCGTACGGACGTTGAAGGGGTGAGCGGGATCGACTCCAGCGGGCAGGTGGGGGGTGAGCTTCTCGGCTCGGTCGGCGACGAGTACGGCGCGGCGCCCCCGCTGGTGGATCTCACTGATCGCGCGGTCGAGCACCGGCGAGTCAGGCTGTTTGACGTGGGCGGTGGGCACACCACACATCCCGCGGATCACCTGCATGAACTTGGCTGACGTGGCGCCGTCGAGGATGAGCGCGCTGGCGTCTGGCGGCATCTCATCGCACAGTTGCTCGGTCGCGGCCACCGAACCAACATCCATGCGGTAGCTCATGACGCCGCTCGCGGTGAGCGCAGTGGGCACGAGCAGGATGAGCGCGGCCACCGACATCAGCGGGGCGGTGAACCACGTCGGCGAGGCCGTGGGCCCTGACCGCAGCCGCCGCGTGAACCACGCTAGGAACCACACCGCGAGCAAGATGAAGGCCGGAAGGACGAGTACGACGAGCCGGCGGCTGGCCCACGGGTGGTCGGGAGTGATGGCCGGCCGCGCCAGCGTCGTGGCAACGGTCCAGGTGAACACCAACAGCGGCAGCACCCACTCGGTGTCGCGGCGCAGCATGACCCGCCGCAGCAGCAACGCGACGCCGATGCTCGCGAACAGGACCGTGGCCAGCCCCAGATACCAGCCGACCCAGTAGAGAGTCATCTCCTCGTAGGTGCGGCTGGGGTCGATCGGCACCCCCTCGATCTCTTGTACCTGACCGATGTAGTAGGCGGTCAGCTCGTCGGCATGACCGTGCTGGACATAGATCAGCGGCCGAAGCGCGAAACCGGCCATAGCCACCACCGCCACCACGGCCACGGCCGTGGGCAGCCAACGCGAGCGGTCGACACGAGGGATACCGCGGCGCCACAGCACGGCCGTGGCCACGCCGACCGCCACCACGGCCACGGCGCTGATGAGCAGCAGCGGTTGCAGCGACCCCGACAGGTGCTCCATGTAGGGCTGGGAGAGCCAGAAGCCGGCGACGAAGCCGTAGCCGGCACCGAGCAGCAGCCCGGCCAGCATCGGCAGTGCCTGGCCACGGCGGGCGAGCAGCAACAGGCCAATGAAGGCCACGACGGGAAGGATGTCGCGCAGCGCGTCGATGCGCGCCACGAGCCCCAAGCCGAATGCGAGACCGGCAGCCAACGCGAGCAGGTGGGTGGTGTTCCACGACTGCCAGAGGGTGGGCTGGCGGCGGTCGGGGCGCCGCGCCAGCGCGTCGTAGGCCAGCAGCAAAGCGCCCAACAGCAGGATCTGGGCGGCGGGTTCGCTGTAGGTGGAGCGGCTGACCCACTGTTGGGGCAGGCACACGGCGAGCACGAGGGTGGCCAGTACCGCCCAGCGCGCGCCGAGGAGCCGCGCCGCCAGCCCGGCAAAGGTCAACACGCCCAGGGCGCCCAGGAGGGGGGCGGTGACGAGCATCCCCGGCACACCGTTGATCCAGTAGCCCACCGACAGGATCAAGGGGGCGCCGGAGAGGAACTGCGGCCAGATAACGTCGCCCACCTGGTAGAAGGCGGGGCTGTCGTAGGACAGGCCGGTCAGGTCGCCGGCGATGAGGTCGCGTTGCTGGGGGATCGGCAACGAGCCGTGCTGGGCGATCCAGGTGGTGAACTGGGAGTAGGAGGCGGCGTCGCGGCGGACGACGATCTGTTCGGAGTGGTAGGCGATCTCCACGAGGGCGAACGCCACCACGATGACCACGATCGCGATCAGCGGCCACCACGAGTCTTTGGCGTCGTCGCCACCGGGAGGGCGGGGCGCAGGTACCCAGCGCGGCAGGAAGGCGATGGCCGCGACGACGACGGGACCGGCCGTAATGAGCGCGACGATCGGGGTGAACTGGCCCGCCAGCAGGAGCGGGAACGTAACCAGCAGCCAAGCCGCGAGCGCGAGCACGGGGAGAGCGGTGACGCGGGCAAGCAGGTGTCCGGGGCTGAGGCGTATCAAAGAGACGAACCAGTTCTATGGTCTGCGAGCGGGTGAGGCACCGGTTCGCTACGGTGCCAAGGTCACCTTGCCACATGGCGTGCCGCCTGGGAGAGCCAACCCGATAAGCGGTGAGGGGCCTATGCGCGGGCTTCCGGACGGCACCTGGCCTACGATGTGCCCGGTTGGCCCACTGTTGGCCCCGAGGGCTTCGCGACCCGGCGCGGTGCTGGCCGAGCCCGTGGCCGGTGTCTGGAGCTGCCTAGTCCACCGAGTTATTGACGAGGAATGCTTTTCCGTGCCGACACAAACACCTTTCGAGCTATGGCGGGCAGCCGTGGCCATCGACGCGGCCCGACCCTTTGTCACCTCCTACGACGAGGCCACTGGCGGGCGGGTAGAGCTGTCCTATGCCACGTTCGACAACTGGGTGGCCAAGACCGCGAACTTCCTGCGCGACGGGGTCGGCGCCGAGCCTGGCGACCGTGTGGTGCTGGCGCTGCCGCTGCACTGGCAAAGCCTGGTGTGGCTCACCGCCTGCTGGGCGGTAGGGGCGACGGCGCTGCCCTGCGGGGAGCTGCCCGAGAGCGCTGAGGACTTCCCGGCGGGTGAGGTGATCGTGGCCATGGGGGATCGCACAGCGGCGGCGCTGGACGCGGGCGCGCGCGAGGTGGTCGTGACCGGGCTGCACCCCCTTGGGGCGCCATTGCCCGCCTGCGACCCGGCTGCGCTGGACTTCGGCGAGGAAGCCCGCGGCTATGGCGATGTGTTCGAGCCGCACTCCGGCGACGCGGCCGGCCCCGCCCTGGTGTGGGGCGGCGCAGCGGGCGAGGCGCGCTCCGGGGCGGATCTGGTGGCCACGGCGGGCAGGCGTGCCGAACAGTGGGATCTCACCACCACGGACCGGCTGGCGATCATCACCGACGGACAGGCAGCGCTGACGGTGTTGGGGGAAGCGCTCGACCTCTACCTGGCGACGGTCTATGCGGGAGCAGCTTTGGTGCTCACCTGCGATAGTGATTCGGCTAACCTACAGTCACGGCTTGAGATGGAGCACGTCTCGGCGGTTGCCGGCTCCAGTGCCGAGTTCTCCTCACTTGCAGGCTCGATCAGGCCGCTGACCTGAACCCCACCATTATTGGCTGGTGATGACCGGACAACGCTCCTCCCGTAGGTCGGCCCCACGCTCGCCCATGCGGCGGCTCAGCGCCGGTGGCTGGGTGGCGGTCATCACCACGGTGCTGGTGATCGCCTCCAGCCTGACCGCCTACGGCGCCTACCACGACATCTACGGCAACATCGACCAGGAAACCATCGACACTGACGCCTTCGGCGACCGCCCCAGCCGGGTCGAAGGCGCGCTCAACATCATGCTGGTCGGTTCCGATGTGCGCAGCGGCGCCAACGCCGAATACGGCGGGGACGACATCGAGGGAGAGCGCCCCGACACCCTCGTCATCGCCCACATCTCCCCCCGCACCGAGGGCGCCACCCTGGTGAACCTGCCCCGCGACTCCCTCGTCGACCTGCCCTCGTGTGAGGCCACCGACGACAAGCCCGGCGTGCGCGCCCACACCGGGATGATCGGGGAGGCGATGAGCAGCGGCGGGGTGCAGTGCCTGTGGAAAACGGTGGAACAGCTCACGGGAGTGCATATCGACCACTTCGTCAGTGTCGACTTCACCGGTTTCAAGGGGATGATCAACGCCCTGGGCGGTGTGGAGATGTGCATTCCCGAGCCCATCTCCGACCCCAAAGCCCACCTAGAGCTCGATGCGGGCCAACAGGTCCTCGACGGGGAGCAGTCCCTGGGCTACGTGCGCTCCCGCTACGGCCAGGGCGACCGCAGCGACCTGAGCCGGATCAAACGCCAGCAGGACTTCATGGGCGCCATGCTGCGCAAGGCCACCAGCAGCGAAATCCTGGCCAGCCCGGCCAACCTGCACGACTTCCTCGGCTCGGTCACCGACTCCATCACCACCGACGACGAGCTGACCGTGAACACCATGGCCGACATCGCCATCACGATGCGCGAGACCAAGATGAGCGATATCCGCTTCATCACCGTGCCCAACGGCCTGCACCCAGCGAATCCCGCTCGCGTCGCTTGGACCGAGCCCGACGCCTCCCAACTCTTCGCCGCCATCGCCGCCGACAAGGACCTCTCCGGCTCCGACGACGAGGACGGGGAACCCGACGGCGACAGCTCCGAGGACGACACGGCCACCGTCGAGCCGGCCACCGTCTCCGTCGAGGTGATCAACGGCACGGGGATCGCCGGCCTGGCGGGCGAGACCGCCGATGGGCTGAGCGCGCGGGGTTTCCAGGTCGTCGGTGCGGCCAACCCGCAGGGAACGGTGCCAGAACAGACCACGGTCTACTACGGCACCGGCCACCAAAACCACGCCCAAACCCTGGCCGACGAACTAGCCACCGCCACCACCGCAGAAGACCCCACCCTGGGCAGCACCGTCAAACTCGTCATCAGCAACGACTGGAACGGACTCAACCAGGCCGGGGAAGTCCCCGAGTCCGTCGCGGAGGAGAGCAAGACCGCCGAGAAACAGACCAACGCCTGCTCGTAACCGGCACGGCCGGCGGCCACCGCGGCGGGGCTCCCCTCCTTTCCCAGCGGTGCTCCGGCCCGCGCATTCGCCGCCGGCTCGCAAGCCGGTAACCCGGTTTGTGCCTTCCGAAAACAGCAATCAGAGGCTGACATAATTCATGTTTTGGACTATGGTCGTTCTCTGGCTTGATTTTTCACCGTCTGGCATTGGCCGCCGACGGGTATTCGTGGCCTCCCCGCTCGTGTGCCTTTCGTCAGGCCATCGACACGTGCCCCCTGACCCCCTTGGTTCGTGATGCCTGGACAACGTTCCTCCCGTTCTTCCAGAAAACCCCGGAAGACCAGTCGGCGGCTCAGCATCGGTGGCTGGGTGGCGGTCATCACCACGGTGCTGGTGATCGCCTCCAGCCTGACCGCCTACGGCGCCTACCACGACATCTACGGCAACATCAACCAGGAAACCATCGACACCGACGCCATGGGTGAGCGCCCCGAGAAGATCGAGGGCGTGATCAACATCCTGATGACCGGTTCCGATGTGCGCAGCGGCGCCAACGCCGAATACGGCGGGGACGACATCGAGGGAGAGCGCCCCGACACGATCATCATCGCCCACATCTCCCCCGATCACGGGGCGACCCTGGTGAACCTGCCCCGCGACTCCCTCCTGCAACTGCCGGCCTGCTCGCCTATCGACGACAAGGAGGGCTACGCCGCCCACCAAGGCGTCATCAACTCCACGGTGGCCTTCGGCGGGATGCAGTGCCTGTGGAAAACCGTCGAGGAGCTGACGGGAATCCGCCTCGACCACTTCGTCAGTGTTGACTTCACCGGGTTTATCGAGGTGGTGGAGGCCCTAGGGGGCGTGGAGATGTGCATTCCCGAGCCCATCTCCGACCCCAAAGCCCACCTAGAGCTCGATGCGGGCCAACAGGTCCTCGACGGGGAGCAGTCCCTGGGCTACGTGCGCTCCCGCTACGGCCAGGGCGACGGCAGCGACCTGAGCCGGATCAAACGCCAGCAGGACTTCATGGGCGCCATGCTGCGCAAGGCCACCAGCAGCGAAATCCTGGCCAGCCCGGCCAACCTGCACGACTTCCTCGGCTCGGTCACCGACTCCATCACCACCGACGACGAGTTGACCTTGGAGCGGATGGTGGACATCGCCATCACGATGCGCGAGACCAAGATGAGCGATATCCGCTTCATCACCGTGCCCAACGGCCTGCACCCCGACAACGAGAACCGGGTTGCTTGGAGCGAGCCCGACGCCTCCCAACTCTTCGCCGCCATCGCCGCCGACAAGGACCTCTCCAGCTCCGACGACGAGGACGGGGAAAGCGACGACAGCGGAAACGACGACTCCGGCGACAGCTCCGAGGACGACACGGCCACCGTCGAGCCGGCCGTCGTCTCCGTCGAGGTGATCAACGGGGAGGGCACCCCTGGCCTGGCCAGTGACGTGGGCAGCCAACTCACCGAGCGGGGTTTCCAGGTCGTCGGTGCGGCCAACCCGCAGGGAACGGTGCCAGAACAGACCACGGTCTACTACGGCACCGGCCACCAAAACCACGCCCAAACCCTGGCCGACGAACTAGCCACCGCCACAACCGCAGAAGACCCCACCCTGGGCAGCACCGTCAAACTCGTCATCAGCAACGACTGGAACGGACTCAGCGAGAGCGAGGAGGCGGTTTTGCCCGACTCGACCGAAAGCAAGACCGCCGAGAAACAGACCAACGCCTGCTCGTAACCGGCACGGCCGGCGGCGGCTCCCCGTGCCCGACACACACGGCCCGGGCCGGCGCCGGCCCTCCGGGGCAGGCCCGAGTCAACGGGTAGCGGTCCCCGTCTGCTCCGGTGCTCCCCCCTCAGGCACCGTCGCGTTGACGATCAACTCGGTCCACAGTGACCGGACGCGGCGCAGATCGTAGCTGGCCCTGATCTCTTCTTGGGCGACTCGCCGAGCGGAGTCGAACCGACCTTCGCTGACGATGGCGTGGATGGCGGCGGCCATCTCGGCGGGAGTGTCGTGGAGCCAGTGGGGAGCGTAGATCGCCTCGGCCCCCGGCCAGGACAACACCACGGGGACGCCGCCGGAGGCCGCACCCTCGGCGGGGGCGCGGTGGAAGCTTTCATCGTCACTGGTCGACAAGACGAACCCCACGCGGCGCAGCCACACCGCGGTGTCGGGACCGAACGGATCGAACACCACGCTGTCGGTCAACGTCTGCGAACGCTGGATACGGCGGTAGGTGCGCTCGTAATAGGCGCGTTCCTCAGGCCGGTTCCACACCCACCAGTGTTCCCACGGCTGCTTGGATTTGATCGCGAGCGTGTAGCGCTGGTCGTGTCGACGCAACTCCTCCAGGACGTCCAGTGCCCGATCGACACGCTTACGTGAGGGCGTGATGCCGAGCATGCCCAGCGTGTGGGAGGCTCCTGCCAGTTTGGGCCGGTCAAGCTGGTCAACGTCGACCCAGTTGGGCACTACGACAACCTTGCTCGCGGGCCACTCGGCGCGCTCGCGGGTGAGCTCGGCATAGCGAGGGCTGGCGCAGATGATCGCGTCGACCTGTTCGATGTCGAGCTTGCGCGGCCACTCCGCGTAGAGCTCGAAACGGTGCAGCCGCACGAGGAGGCGCTGCCCCCGCCGCTTGTAGCGAGCGTAGAACAGGGCGTTGGGCCCGCACCATTCGCAGATCACCACATCGGCCCAGGAGGCCAGCTCTCGGCTGCGGTACTGGTCGTGGGAGTGCAACGACTCCCACTCGTCCAGCCGCACCTCCACTCCCGGCAGCGCCGACAGGTGCTCGATGATCCCGGCGAAGAACGTGAAGTCGTGTCCGGCGATGGCGACCTTCAGGGGGCGCTGCGCACTCGTGCCCACAGGAGCGGGCGGGAACGCCAGGCCCAGGTATCCGCGCAGCCGCTCGGCCGCGCGCTCCAGGGTGAACGCCTCGGCCGCCTGTGCGCAGCGCTGCGCGGCCCACGTGTAGACCCGCGGGTCGGTGGCCAAAGTGAGCGCGTCGACCACGGATTCGGTGTCGTCCCCGGCGAACAGGGGGTAGTCGGCGCCCAGGAGCTCTTCGTGCATGGGCGTGTGGTTGAGGACCACCGGCAGCCCCAAAGCGCCGAACTCGGGCACGGTCACCGGTAGTTCCAGGCCGGCGGCCAACTCGGGGGAGCGCCACGCCAGCCCCACGTGGCAGTCGGACGCCAGGCGCAGCGCTGCCGCGCGCGACTGCCCGCCGTGCCAGGTGACCCCCGGCGTTTCCTGGAGCGCCTTGGTGACGCGCCGGTCCCAGTCGGGGGATTCGCGCTGCATCCGGTCGCCGATGACGTGCAGCTCGGCCGGGATGGAGCGCTCGGACAGCGCCTCCGGTAGCTCGGTCAGCTCCAGCGTGTTCCAGCGCGGCGCGAACCTGCCGGCGTACACGAGCCGCAGGGGCCGCCCCGGCGCCCCGGGGGCGGCAACCCCCGCCGGAACAGCGGTGACCGGCGGGAACAGGACGCTCTTGCCGCAAGCCGCCGGCACGTTGGACTCCAGGAAGTCGCGCATATGGCCCGTGGGGCACAGCAGGAACCGCGAGGCCACGGCGATGTCGGTCAACTCCGATACAGCCGTGGACACCAGATCGGTGACGCGCTGCGGGATGTCGGCGAGGTAGGTCCACAGCCGTCCCTCCAATTGGGACTCGTGGGCCGCCAGCACGGAAAGCCGCCGCCCCCGCACGACCACGAGATCGAAGGCGGAGTCGGCGTCGAGACGGGTCAGGAGGGTAACCGCCTGTTCGGGGGTGAGGCCGCGCGGCCCCACGTCGGCGAGCAACTGCTCCTCGTAAGGACGCCGCAGGGTCACCCCCGGGGTCTCCAGGAAGGGCTCAAGCATCCGGTCTGTGGTGACCGGCGCTTTCAACACCAGGGTGACCTCACAGCCCGCTGCGGCCAGCGCCCGCGTCATCGACTGGGCCCACACCGCCGCCCCGTCGACGAGGTTGAGATCGACGTCACCATAGACGAGCGCTCGGAGAGTCACATGGTTCCCTTCGTCCCAGGAGTGTCCTGGGGGCGGTCGTGGGACGCACCGCTCTCGGCCCCCCGTAGGGGCGCCAACGCGAGCAGCCGGGCGCCGTGGCGATTCCACTGCCCGTGGTGCAGGCCGCGGCACAGGAGTTCACGGCGCGTCAGGTGGGGCTGGATGGCGCTGACGAAAACGTAGTCGGGCTCTGAGCCGGCTCCGGCGCCGCCCAGCGCGGGTCCTACGGCATCGGCTCCGGAACACTCGGCCGCACAAAGGGCGTCAGCGAGAAAGTTCGGCCCGTGGGGGCCATGCCACAGCGCCGTCCAAGGCGTGGTGGCCTGCGCCGCCATGCGTGCCCAGTCGTCGGGGGCGGGATCGAGAGCCACTCCCTCGACCGTGCGCACCAAGGCGCCGTGGGAACGGAGCCGCTCGACGCCGGTAAAGCGCACCGAGGCGCGCGGAACCACGACTTCGGCCGGCAGGTGCGACTGGTTGAGGACATCGTCGGCGAAGGCCAGCGAGTCGATGTCGTCACGCGGGAACGCCAAGACGGCGACCGCGCGCCCCCTGAGCGGCAGCAGGGAATCGCCGGCGCCCGAGGCGAGGGAAACCTGACCCAACAACTCGGCCAACCGTACCGGTGTGGCATCGCGCAAAAACAGCGAACGGAGGACGGCGCGCACCTCGGTGGGGGCGAGCGTGCCGGCGGCACGGACCCGGGCCAGCGCGCTCTCAGCGCCGGGGCCACCGCTGCCGGCCGAAACAGTGCGGACAGGACGGTCAGCGCGATCGGAGTCGCCGGTGTTGCCGAGAAGCAGCGGGCGGGCGCCGCACGCCAGAGCCCGGTCGGCGATGGCCGGAGTGTCGGCGACGACACAGGCGCGGGCGCGCAGCGTGTCGGGCAGCGCCCACCAATCCGGCTCGGTGCGTTCCAGCCCCGCAGCGATCAGGGTTGCGTTCAGCGCGACGACCGGGCCACGAGCGGGCGAAGGGCCCGCCACCAGGACAGGGGCGGCGCTACGCTCGGTCGGCGCGGCCACGGGGTTGAAGCGGTGGAGGGGAACCCCGAGGTCACCGTTGTGTACGTGATCGAAACCGAGGTCTGCGAGAGCGGGCGGGGCGGGCGCGTCAGCGACGAGGACCGACGGAATCGAGCGCGCAGCCGCGGCGGCGAGGAGCCAGCTCAGCGCCCGCGTGCGGTCGGCGACGGCGGGGTCGCCGACGTGGCTCCACACCGTCCCCGGCGCAGCCGCCGACGCCGACACCAGCACTACGTCGGCGTCGATGGTGTCGAAGGTGACTTGGGTGTCATGAGGCCGCAGCGCGACAACGTGGGCGTAGGGTTCGAGGGCCGCTCGGGCGTGCGCCGAAAGCACCCCGGCGACGACCAGACGCCCGTCGCGGGAACCGGCCGTGCCGGCTAACAGGCGCGCTTCGGGGCGTTCGGTGTCGAAGGAACGCACGGGCGCGGCGCCGGCCGTCGCCGAGCGGGACTCGCCGGCGCCGCGCCACAGCCGGAACAGGTCGCGTGGCAGCCGCACGATCCCGCGCCCCGGTCGTTTTGCCGCCGACGTCAGGGCGCGCCCCACCTGGAGCGACGTCGACCCTTCCAGGGCGGCGAGCCGGGCTTGGGCCTCTTGGAGTTGGGCCTCGCGGTCGGCGAGTGCGCGGCGAAGCTGTTCAGTCTGGCTCTGTTCACGCCGTTTCACCATGGACCTCCGAGGGTGCCCGGCCGGTGGCTCGGGGAGGGAATCGCAACTCTTGGGTAGCCGAACACGGGCCGTGGGGCAAGGCGTGTCCCCACAATGGCGTCGGGCCACTCGGTGAACCGCGACGGTCGAGGGACACCGATGGTTCCCCACCATCTCCGTTGTACCGCCCTCGTCGGAAGGTTCCGACGAGTGGTGGGGCGTGCGGGGTCGAGGGCGCTGCCTATCGCCGTCCCCTACCACCCTTTACCGCCGCGGTCCGCTTCCGCCCGCCTCGCGGCCGACACCGGACAGCCCGGCGTGCGGCTGCTGCGCCGCCCTCCCCGATCGGGTAGGGCGGAGAGGGGGCACACGGGACCCTCGGGGCTTTGTTGATCCAGGGGTAACCAATGAGTTAATTCCCACTCATCTCCGTGAAGTGCTCCCAGGGCAAAGAACCAGAACGTCTTAACGTCAGAAGAAGATCACATGAATAGCAGCATGGCGGCTCCGGCAGGCGCACCCGCGCATGCGGTCCCGCTGTACCAACGCATCGCCGCTCCTATCTGTCGAACCGCGGTTCGGCGTGCGGTGAGCCGCTACGTGTCCGAAGCAGGCCATCGCCTGAGGGACGAGCCACAACCGGATTAACCTCAGACGTCTAGTGAGCGGGATCGCTGTCCTCAACTCCCGCACCGAACTCCATCGAAGGGGACACCTGTGGACGTCGCTACTTCCACATCCAATCTGGTCGTCATCGGTCTGGGCTATGTCGGCCTGCCGCTGGCGTTCGAGGCATCCCGCAGCGGACTCGCGGTCACCGGCCTCGACACCAGCCAGGACGTTGTGAAAAGCCTGACCGCTGGGGAGTCGCACATCGACGATCTCTCCAATGACGACATCGCCACCATGCTGGAGGCGGGTTTTCACGCGACCACAGACCCGAGCGTGCTGGCTAGTGCGCGAACTATCGTCATCTGCGTACCGACTCCGCTGTCCGACGAAGGCGGCCCGGATCTGGGCGCCGTCACGGCAGCCGCCTCGTCGATCGCCGGGCGCCTGGGCGAGGGAACGCTGGTGATCCTGGAATCGACGACCTACCCCGGAACCACCGAAGAGGTGGTGGGGCCGCTGTTGGAACAATCGGGGCTGAGCGCTGGGGTGGACTTCCACCTAGCCTTCTCCCCCGAGCGGATCGACCCTGGCAACCCTGCCTTCGGGGTGGCCAATACCCCCAAAGTGGTGGGAGGTCTCACGAGCCGCTGCGGTGAACTCGCCATGGAGTTCTACAGCAGATTCGTCGACACCGTGGTGCTGGCGCAGGGCACTCGTGAGGCGGAGATGGCCAAGCTCCTGGAGAACACCTACCGGCACGTCAACATCGCCCTTGTCAACGAGATGGCGGTGTTCTGCCAGGAGTTGGGGATCGACCTGTGGGACGCCATCGCCTGCGCCGCCACCAAGCCCTTCGGGTACCAGCCCTTCTACCCGGGTCCCGGCGTGGGCGGACACTGTATCCCCATCGACCCGAATTACCTGTCCTACAAGGTCAAAACCCTGGGCTACCCGTTCCGATTCGTTGAACTGGCCCACGAGATCAACGCACGTATGCCCACCTACGTGCTGCAACGCTCCCAGGATCTCCTCAACGACGCGGGGCTGGCGCTGTCGCGGGCCAAAGTGCTGCTGCTGGGCGTCACCTACAAGCGCGGCATCGCCGATCAACGGGAGTCGCCGGCTTTGCCGGTGGCGCGCAAGCTCGCCGCCAAGGGGGCTTCGCTGTTCTACCACGACCCCTACGTCGAGGAGTGGGCACCCACCGGCGAGCCTGTGCCACGCGCTCTCGATTTGGAGACGGCGTTGGCTGAGGCCGACCTGACGGTGCTGCTGACTGATCACGAAGAGTACACACCCGAAGTGCTGACCAAGCGCGCGCGCCTGTTGCTCGACACCCGCGGCGTACTGCGGCGGCTGCCCCTTGCGGCGGGCGATGAGCACCGGACCACCAGCCCGATCACCCGTGAGGGCGTCGAGGTTCTCTAGGCCACGAATTCCGAGTTCAGGGCCGGCGCAAAGAGGGATGGGCGCGGCCGGTCGGGAGGTGACCCGGGGGCATGTCGGCTCCCGGGTCCGTGGCGTGAGGCGGGCGAGGGCGGCGCCCGAACACGGATTCATCCGCGCCCCACTCTGGCGTAACCCAGCTTTTCACCTGCTGTTTCCCGTGATGACTTAGAGTCACGGTCAGACTGAAGCACCATCTCTGCGGGGGACTTCGTACGGCCAGGAAAGTCAGGTGACGGCTGCTATGCACGTACTCGTGGCCACAGTGGCTCATCATCCCGAGGACGCGCGCATTCTGCACCGCCAGATTCGGGCACTGCTCGACGCTGGGCACAGCGTCACCTACATCGCGCCGTTTCGTGAACACCGGGTGGTGCCCTGGCTGGAACTGCGGGCCGTGGACGTGCCGCGCGCGGGAAGACGCACGTGGCTGAAGTCGCTGCGAGCCGCCCGGGAGGCCATTGCCCAGCACGCCTCGTCCGCCGACATCGTGCTGTTCCACGACCCCGAGTTGCTGCTGTCGCTGCCCCGCAGGCGACCGGCCGCCGTATGGGATGTCCATGAGGACACCGCGGCCTTGCTGGCCACGTCGCGGGCCAACCCCACGCTGCGGCGCACCCTGGCGGCGCTGGTGCGCCGGTTCGAGCGCTACGCGGAGCGACGGGTTCACCTGCTTTTGGCAGAGGAGAGCTACCGCGACCGGTTTCACGAGCCGCACCCGGTCACCCCCAACACCACCACCGTTCCCGAGCGGCCCGCCCGCTCCCCCCGCCCTGACCGCGTCGTACACCTGGGCCGAATCTCCAGCTCCCGCGGCGCCGAGGAACTCGTCGCACTGGGCAGGCTGCTGCGTTCCCACGGCATCACGATGGATGCGATCGGCCCGGCGGATCGTCCGAGTCGCTCGCTGCTGCGCGAGGCCCAGCGGGAGGAGGCGCTGCGCTGGTACGGGTTCATCCCCAACGACCAGGCACTGCGCATGATCAGCGGCGCGCTGGCCGGGGTTTCCCTGTTGCGGGACACGCCCCGGAACCGCCGTTGTTTCCCCACCACGGTCGTGGAATACATGGCGCACGGCGTCCCCGTGGTCACCTCCCCCGCCCCCGCCGCTGCGGCGCTGACGACCGAGCAGCCCCAGGGCCAGTGCGGGATCGTGGTGCCCTACAACGACGTCGAGGCAGCCGCGGACGCGGTCCTGCGGCTCCAGGCCGACACCTGGCTACGCGACCGGTTCGCCTTGGTCGGCCATGGGATCGCGCGTGCCCGGTTCCACTGGCCGACTCAGGCCGAGGTGTTCGTTCGCCAGATCGAGGAGTGGGCCGGAGCGGGACCGCTGCACCGCGGCATTCGCTCCAGCACGCCGCCGCGGATGCCACCGGAGCAGCCCACCGCACCGCGCCCCTCGGCGCTGTCCGGGGCGGCGACGACCGCCATGCCCGGCCTGCCCGGACGGTAGGGGCTCCCTACGACTGGGCCGCGCAGCGGCGGCTCAGATGATCGGTGGCCGCCCGCTCCTGGTCATACGCCACGCTGTGGACCACGTGATCGGCGCACGCGGGCCAGGGTCGTGGCGCCACCCTTCGCAGAAACCGGCGAACCAGCAACGCAGCCGCCCCGGAGACCGTTCCCGCAGCACGGTGAGCACAATCCACGTGGCGAGGTAGCACGCTGCGAGCAGCCATGGCAGGTTGCGGCGCGCCAGCCAGACGCGGTTGCGGGCGTTGAGGCGGTAGAAGTCCTCATGGCGGCTGGGCGGCAGTGCCGGATGGTACATGACCGCCTCGGCGTCGTAGCGGATGTGGTATCCGGCGTTAAGGACGCGCCAGGCGAGGTCGGTCTCCTCATGGGCGTAGAAGAACGAGCCGGGCAGCCCGCCGCCCTGCTCGAAGGCGGTGCGGCGGATCGCGCACGCCCCGCCGAGGAAGGTGGTGACCGGGCTGGAGCGCTGGGGGTCGCTGGCACGTAGCCGTGGCACGTGGCGGCGCTGATCGGGTCCGCCGTCGGGATCGGCGACCCGGAAGGAGACGATCCCTAGTGTGGGGTCGGCGGCGAAGGCGTCGTGGACGTGGCGCGCCAGATCGCGCGAGCGATACCAGCCGTCGTCGTCGAGGAAGAAGACGATGTCGCCGGAGCAGAGTTTGACGCCGTGGTTGCGCCCCTCCGGGATTCCAAGGTTCTCCGGGAGCTTTGTCGTGACCACGCCCTCGGGCAGCGGGGGCAGGTCGGCCCCGTTACTGACGACGACCACCTCGACGTCGACGCCTTCCTGCTCCAGCACGCTGTTGACGGCGCGCCGCAGCTCGGCTGGACGGTTGCCCATGGTCAGTACGAGGCAGGAGACCTTCATCTGTGCGCTCTCAGCCCCCTGGAACTGCGCGCTCCACTCCCCCGCCTCGGGACTGACCCCGTCAAGGCGCCCACTCAGGTCGGTGGGGCGCCCGGAAGCCGATGTCGAACCGGCCACGGGGGCCGCTTGCGAGGAAGGTGGACCACTCATGGGCTTCGTTCATCCAAAGTGACTAAAAGGTGTACAGATAATAAACACTACCGGAACTACCGAACAAGTGAATTGAAACACACCTCAAAGTCCAAGTGAAGCACAGAAGACCGAGTCTGTCCTCGACGACGCGCGGGCCGCAAGAGGAGCGGCCCGCGCCGGTCACTGGAGGCGGCGCGAAGCCAGCACACTGACCAGATGCAACACCGTCTGCACGACGGCGACCGCCACACAGACCACGGTGAGGACCTGAGTGGCCAGCAGATCACCGCGGACAGCGTCGATAACGGCGGCGGCGAGCGCGAGCAGCGACAACTCCACGGCGTGGATGACGCGGTGGAACCGCAGGGCGGCCGCCAACCGGCGCGCCAGGCTCAAGCCGGCCGAGCGCGGCCGGAGGGCTTCCTCGGCCACGTGCTCGTCCAGCCCCGCCTTAGCCCGGGCCACTACGACGTTGTCGGTCTCGGCTTTGATCAACGCCGCCCCCAGCGCTGCGACGAGCCCGGCCACCACCCACTCCCCAGCCTGAAACTCGCCTTGGGCCCGCACGCCCAAGCCGATCAGCAAGGCGACCTCGGACAGGTAGTGGCCGATACGGTCCAGGTAGATGCCGGCGACGCTGGTGCGGCCGGTGAAACGGGCGACCTCTCCGTCAGAGCAGTCCAGCAGCAAGTAGAGCTGCACCAGCAGCGCGGCGACGATAGCTGACCACAAGCCGCCCAACGCCAGCGTGACGCCGGCGAGCACCCCGCAGGCCATCATCAGATACGTGATGGGGTTGGGGGGAACCCCCGCGCGGACGAAGGCGGTGCTGACATAGGGGGAGATGTCGCGCATGTAGAGACGGCCCGCCCAGTGCTCTTCGTTGCGACGCTCTCGGACGCCTTCGGGCTGGCCGCCGGCACGGACCTCAGCGATCGACGGTTTGTACATACTCCCTGACATTCCGCCGGATCTCGTCGTCCGGCAGGTCGAGGTGTTCCAGGATGGTGTAGCGCCCGGGGCGCGTAGCGGGGGCCAGGCTGATGGCGCGCGCGAAGCACTCCTCGCTGAGACCGACATCGCCCGGGAGGACAGGAAGGTCGTGGCGGCGCAGACAGGAGCGGATGTCGGCCATCCGGGGGGTGTCGTGGCCAAGGTGGCGCGCCCGCAGGAAATAGGAGTAGAGCGCGCCGATACCGGCCAGTTCTCCGTGGTTGCTGGTGCCTGGGTAAAGCTGGTCGATGGCGTGCAACACCTCATGGCAGGCGCCGCTGGCCGGGCGAGACGATCCCGCCACCGACATCGCCATGCCCGACAGCACCAACGCCTCGGCCAACGCAGTCAGGAAGTCTTGGGACTCCACCGAGTCGGGCCGGTGCAGCACGGCTTCGGCGGCGACCCGCGCGAAGGTGACGGCCATGCCGTCGACCGGCTCTCCCTGCTCGGTACCGGCGAGTTGCCAGTCCTCAATAGCCGAGAGGTTACTGACGACATCGCCGATACCGGAGCGGACGAGCCGTTGGGGGGCCGCCTGTACGTAGTCGACGTCAACGACGACCGCGATGGGCATGGGAACGCCGTAGGAGCCCTTACCGCTCTCGTGCTCCAGCGAACTCACGGGCGAGGCGATCCCGTCGTGGGAGAGGTTGGTGGCCACCGCGACCATGGGAATGCCCGCCATCGAGGCCGCGAACTTGGTGACGTCGATGGTCTTGCCGCCGCCGATGCCGGCCACGGCCTCGTAGGCACCCGAACGCAGCTTGCGCCCCAGTTCGGAGGCCTCGTCGACACTGCCTCCCGTGACTTGGAAGACCTCACAGTTGGGCAGGTTCAGGTCGGCGGCGATCTGTGGCCCCTGCCCCGGCCCGACCGCGACCGCGATACGCCCCTCGTTGGCGATGCGGCGGTCGGCGAGCACCCGCCCCAGGTCGGTGATCGCACCCCGCCGAACGTCGATCGCCAACGGCGAGGTGACCATTCGGGCTAGTAGCGGCATGCGATCTCCCTGGCTCGGTGCAGATCATCGTGGTCGTCTACCTCGACCCAGTCGACTTTTCCGATCGGGGCCACGCCGACCTTTCCGCCACGGTCAACCAACTCCTGGTAACCGTCCTCGTAGTACAACTGGGGATCGCGCTCCCAGGTGGCCCGCAGGGCGTCGGCGAGGCGGCCAGCCAGACTCGCCTCGATGAGGGTCGCGCCGATGTACTCGCCGGCGGCATCGACGGGGTCCATGAGCTTGGTGATGCGGCGGAGATAGCCGGCCTCGTCCAGCGTCACCTTCATCTCTTCTTCAGCGAGAGTTTTCCAATTGTCCACCGCGAGGAGAAGTTCCGCCCCCTGTGCCGCAAGTAGGGTGTTTTCCACGTTGACCGGGTGAACCGTGTCGCCATTCACAAGGAGGACACCCTCGGCAAAGTACTCACGAGCGGTCCACAGCGAATAAGCGTTGTTCCATTCCTCAGCTCTATCGTTGTAGACCAGCCTCAGCCGTACACCGTGGCGCCGCTCCAGGGCTTCCTTGCGCTCTTCGACCGCCTCGGCGCAGTACCCCACGACGACGACGATGTCGGTGAGTCCGGCTTCGGCGAGGTTGCGGAGCGAGATGTCCATGATGGTGGTGTCACCGTCAACCGGCACCAGTGCTTTGGGGAGCGTGTCGGTGTAGGGACGCAACCGACGACCCGCTCCAGCGGCGAGAACCATACCGAGCATGTAGGCGCCTTCCTTCTTATCCTTCGGAGGCGGCCATGCCTCCATGTTCGTTTTGCGGCGCGTTCGCGACGGTCGTGACGGGGGTCGCGAGCCAGCTTGTCGTGGCCTCCCATACGAGCAGCACCGCCAGGTACCCCGCGAGCAGACCATAGGCGAACGGTAGCCACCCCACCGCCCCGCCCGCGGCGATGAGAAGCATACGCCCGTCCCAGCCGAGCATGGCTCCCATGATCCATCCGCTGGGGCGCGCACCGTAGCGTTCTCGACGTGCGGCGTCACAATGGTGCAGGACAACCGCCGTCAAGAGTACGAACACCAACGGCCCCGGTACGCCCGCTCCGTGCCCTAGCGCCAGGAGATAGAGGTACTCCATAGCGCGCAACAGCGGTATGACGATCCAGTCGAGTTGCCCGTCATGGGGGTGCCGGGTAGCGACGCCCGACAGCAGCAGCGCCGCTACCGGTGCGAACAGGGTAACGCCCGCGAGGTGCTCCAACCCCGTGAGTATCAAAACCCCCGTCACCAAACTCCCGGCCAGGGCCGGCAGCAGCGGCGGGACCGTACCCGCTACCAGGCGCCCCAAGGCGTCGCTGAGGTGACCATCGTCGCGCAAAAAGCGACGGTCGGGACCTGCGGCACCTGAGCGGGGCTTCGAGTCTGCTGATGACATGAGCTACCGGTCGACGTCGGGCGTCGGGCGCCCCACCGACCGCACGATCACGGCAAGGGCACAACCGACTATCAGTATGAGAAAGGCGGCGCGAGCATCCCACACCACAGGAGTGACAGCGAGCACCGCAAAACGTGTGGGCTGAGAGAACCAGGCAACGGTGGCGACGCGCGGGCCGCGCCGCGGCCGGCGGGGCCACTGGCGGCGGCCGTTCGCACTGGTGTGGGCCGGCTGGTTGCGGGGGGCGCCGAGGAGTTCGTCGGTCAGCGACAGGTCGGCGTGCTCCGGCACGGTCGAGCGGCTCGGGTCGACCGCGTCGATCGGCGACAAGGGACGCGCGGAGCGGCCCCCCGCCGTCGCCGGCAGCGGCTCCGCCGGTTGCTGGGCACCACCGCTCGCCGGGGCGGGCTCGGCCCGGCGAGCGGTGCTTACTGAGGTCCGCAGCGCATGGGCGAGGATCGCGCCGGTGGCCCACCCCCACACGTCGCCGCCGACGGTGGCGAGCCCACCGACTGCGACTCCGGCATAGACGATGTACTCTCGCAGCCCGCGGGCGAGCGGACCGAACCACAGGGCGAGCGCGTCGTCGTGTCCCTCGGGCAATTCGGCGGCGAAGGCGTCGGCCAGGAGCACCGCGGCCAGCACGACGGCTCCGATAGCCGTATGGAGGGGGCCGCCGCCGGTGAACCACACCGCCGCGAGTACCGCCAGCAAAAGCGTGATCTCGTGGACGCGCGTGGGGGTCAGTGCGCTTCGGGCCGCCCACTGTGCCAGCGGCTCGGTGACCGGCCGCAGCAGGTGGCCGGCGAGCGAGCCGGTATTCGTCACGGCCTTATCCTCCCCGCACCTTCCCGAGCGCTCCGTGGCTACCGTCCCCGAGGGGAGTGGGGGTTGGCAAGCGCGCCGCGCGGCACGGCGGGGAATCGGGAGCCGCTGCCGGTGAGGGCTCGCCTACGACGGGGGCAGGCACGAACCGATCTAAGTTCTGTTTTTCAAACGGCTGGGGTGCGGGACCGTGGGGGCGTTCTTCGTTCGCTCGTGCCTCGATCGCTGCGCGATCCCGCCAGCCTGCGGGGGTGCTCACCCGTTCGTGCCCACCGCCTGTCCTCGCCCTGGATGGAATAACGCAGGCTCCGGGCCACCAGCCAAGGGGGTCACCCGCTTGTGCCCACCGCCCGCCCTCACTGTCCTTCCCAAAAGCAGAACCTAAGGCTAGGCGGCCTTGCCGTCGCCCGACGTCTTCGTCTTCTCCGCCTCCGCCTGCTGTTTCTTCGCTTCGATCTCGGCCTTGGTGTCGGCGTTGTAGGCCTCCAGCGCCGAGACGATGTCGCTGTCGTGGACCAGTTCGCCCTGGCGGATGTAGAGGCCGCGGTTGCAGAAGCGCTTGAGGTCGCCCTCGCTGTGGGAGACCAGCACCATCGTGCGGTTGTTCTCCAGCATCTTTTCGATGGTGTCGTAGCACTTTTTGCGGAAGGCCTTGTCTCCCACCGCCAGCACCTCGTCGACCAGCATGATCGGATGCTGCAACTGCGAGATCAGCGCGAACCCCAGCCGCACCTTCATGCCGCTGGAGTAGTGGCGTACCGGCGTGTCGATAAAGTCGCGCACCTCCGCGAAGTCGACGATGGAGTCGAACTTCTCATCGAGAACCTTCTGGCTGAGCCCGTGGAGCGAGCCCACGAGGTAGAGGTTCTCGCGGCCGGTGAGCTGGTCGGAGAAGCCCGCGCGCAACTCCAGCAACGGAGCGACCTTGCCGCGTACCGTGACGGTGCCCTCGTCGGGCATGAGCACACCCGCGATGATCTTGAGCAGCGTGGACTTACCCGTGCCGTTCTTGCCGACGATGCCCACACAGTCGCCTTGGGCGATCTCGAAGGAGACGTCCCGCAGTGCCCAGAAGTCGTTACCCTTGTTGGGATCGCGTTTGTTGCCGTGGATGAACATCTCGCGCAGGCTGCGCTTGCGCCGGCGGTTCATCGCGAACTTGACGCCAAGCCCATTGGCCTCAATAACCGACTCCGCCATTTACAGCTCCTTCAGGATCGCGGTCTCAAGACGCCGGAAGGTCATGTAGCCGGCAATCAGTATGACGGCGGTCCACACGAGGGTCGAGGTAAGCATCAGCGTGCTTGGTGTTTCCGTTGGGAACCACACCGTGTGGTGCATCTGGAAGATCCCTACCAGCGGGTTCATCGTGTACACCGTCTTAAACCACTCCGGTATCTTCTCCGCGGTCATCACGACGTGCATCGGATAGAGAATGGGCGAAGAGTAGAACAGTACCCGGTTCAGGATACGGATCATCCGTTCGATGTCACGCAGCAGGACGTTCAAAGAGGACAGCAGCAGCGTGACTCCCAGGAGGAACAGGAACTGGACCATGACCGCCATCGGCAGCCACAAGACGTTCCAGCCGGTCTGTCCGCCCAAGAAGAGGACGAACACCAGCAGCACCGGCCAGGTGAGCATGTACTCGACGAACTTGGTTAAGACGACGGAGAACGGGAAGATCTCCCGCGGCACCTTCATCGTGGTGATGAGTTTGGCGTGGGTGATCAGGGCTCGACTGGCGTCACTCATGGCCCCGCTGAACCACATCCAGGGCAACAGGCCCGCCAGGAGATACAGCGGATAACCGCCGGGAGCCTCCTCGCCGCCGGGTGCCACCCGCGAGTTGTAGAGCACCCCGAAGACGAAGTAGTAGATCCCCGCCATCGCCAGGGGCTCTAGGAGTGACCAGGCGTATCCCAGGATCGATTGCTGGTATTTGACTTTCAGGTCGCGCCGAACCAGAAGGCTCACTACCTGCCGGTTCCGCCAGACGGCCAGCGCCTTCGACGCCACCGCCACCTCCTCTGGGGTGCAGTCGTCATCATCCGTCGCGCGCCTTTTGCCACCACAGGTTTCGGTTGACCGGCGAAGCGGGACACCGGTGCCGTGGAATCGGCACCATGGGCGGCAGTGCCGGCCGACACGTAAAGCTCGCGGGGCGTCCGCACGACACTCGCGCGTCTGTCACCACGCTGCGGCGCGGCGGCAGCACGGTTCTTGAGGGTCAGGGGCTACCTGAGAGATCGTCACGAGCCACAGTCACGTCGTGAACTAGGTCGTGAACTCGTCAGTGCCGGGCTCAACGTCCGATCTTGGCACACGTGCCAACCGGAGATCGATCCAGGCGCCCTCAGATTACCCTCGCCCGGCCACTGCTTACAGCCCGCACCTGGCCCCTCAATTCTGACAAATCTCATTGGGTACTGTCTGAGCAACCAATCGTTAGGCCATTGTTGGGTATCTCGGACGCCAGATGGGCAGTCCGCTAGTCTCAGCCTTCGATCCGGAGGATCTGCCTCCGACGACCCACTGAAGTGGAAGACTAGGAAGTCATGACAACCGGTGTTCCATATGCGCGACGGCCCAAGGTGACGGCGGCGGTGCTGGCCGGTGGTGTCGGAGCGCGCATGGGAGGTTCCCGCCCCAAGCAACTGCTGCCGCTGGCGGGCAGGACTGTCATCGAGCACACGATCACCGCCTTCTGCGCGGCGCCCGACGTCGACGACGTCGTGGTATGCATGGTCCCCGATCACGTCGAGACGGTCGAGACGCTGGTCGCCGAGCGTGGCCTGGCGAAGGTATCGCAGGTCGTGCCGGGTGGCCAGAACCGGACCGCGACGTCGCTGGCGGCACTGGCGGCACTGTCCCCGGCCGGCGACGACGAGCTCGTCCTCCTCCACGACGCCGTCCGACCGCTGGTCTCCCCCGAGACGATCCAGGCGTGCGTCGACGCGCTGTCCTCAGCGGGTGCGGTGGGAGTGGCGGTTCCCGCGACCGACACCGTGGTGCAGGCGGCTCCGGGGCCGGCCGAAAGCGAGGTGATCCGCGATGTTCCACCGCGGGCCTGGCTGCGGTGCATGCAGACACCGCAGGGCTTCCGACTCGGCGTAATCCGCCGCGCCTACGAACGTGCCATGCGCGATCCGGACTTGGTCGCCACCGACGACTGTGGGGTCGTGCTGCGCTATCTGCCGGAGGAAGAGGTCCACCTCGTCCCCGGCGACGAAGCCAACCTCAAAGTGACGCACCCGGGCGACCTGGAGATCGCCGAGGCACTGCTGCGGGTGCGGACCCGTACGGCCAAAGCGAACAAGGAGGGTGTGTGATCTTCACGGCGACCGAGATCATCGGGCACCGCGGCGCCGGCAGGGACGGCGCCGCGGACCGGGAGAGCGCCGAGAACACAGTGGCTTCGGCGCTCGCCGCGGTGGAGGCCGGAGCCACGTGGGTCGAGATCGATGTACGGCGCAGCGCCGACGGCGTGCTGATGGCCCATCACGAGCCGGTACTCGCCGACGGGCAGGCCATCGTGGATGTTTCCGCCTCGACGTGCCGGTCGTTCGGACTGGCGACGTTGGCCGAGATCTTTGAGGCGGTTCCAGCTCATGTGGGCGTGGACGTCGATGTCAAGACCGTGATGGAAGACGCTGTGGCCGAACCGGCGCAGCGCACCGTAGCGCTCCTGGCCCCACTGCTGCGGCGGGAGGTACGCCGGCGCTCGTTGCTGGTGTGCTCTTTCGATCCCGCGGTGTTGCCGGCGATCCGCAAGGGCGTGCGCGGGATCGCGACGGCGTGGATGCCGTTCGTGCGCAACCCGCCCGACCAGGCCGTGGCCGGGGCGGCCGGGATGGGGTGCGAGGCCGTGGCCATTGATGCGCGTTCTTTTGGCGACCCCGATAAACTCCAGCATTCGGGGTACCGCGACGCGAAGTACACCGCGGAGTTGGCCCACCGTGCCGGTATGGAAGTGGTGCTGTGGTGTCCGACGCCGCAGGAGGCGGCGATGTTCGCCGCCGCGGGCGTGGACGCGGTGGTCGTCGACGATATCGCGGGGACCCGTGAGGCGCTGAGGGGGCTCTAGGGCTCCCCGGACTGAGGAGTGCGGAGAGCCCTAGAGCTCTTCGCACGGTTGCGCCGAAATGAGAAATTGCCCAATGCTTGCCGCCCAATGTGACGTGGACCATATCTGACAGGCGGATTGCCCGAAGTGTGAGCAACTTTCTCAGGAAACTCAAAGGTATCTGTGGTAGGGGGCGAGGGATTATGATCCCATAGCGTTATGTCATCTCTACTTTCCACCGCTCCGGTCAAACGGCTGTTCGCTCCGGCGCTACGGCGGCTAGAGGCTCGGGGGCGCATCACCGCGAAGGACACCGCGAAAAGCCCCACGACCACCGGCAGCGGTCACGATTCAGGAGTGCACGCCGAGGTCGCCGAGCTGCGCAAGCAGGTCGAGGCGTTGCGGTACGAGCTGCACTACACCGAACTGCTCTTCGGTGATCTCGGCGGGCGCGGCAACCGGCGCCCCACGAGCAAACAGATCGCCCACCTGGAGAAGGAGATCAGGGCGGTCACTGGTGTCGAGTCGCCCCATGCGGCGGTGGTGCAGGCCTACCGCTCCATTGTCGAGGTGGAGCTGCGTGGCGTCGGCCGGATCGCCGGCGGCACGATGAACGTCCTGGGAAAGCTGGTGACCACGCCGCTGCTCGCTCCCCCCAACGGCCAGGTTCTGGAGATCGGGACTCTCTTCGGGCTGTTCTCCTGTTGCATGGCCCGCCAGATGACGCGCTACGGGGTCGACTACCGGTTGAGCATCGTCGACCCGCTCGTCGACGTTCAGATACAGCCGGGGCGGCCCAACGGCAGCGACCGTTCAGGCTCTCCCGTCTCAGAGCCCGTGCTGCGGGCCAACCTCGCGTTGGGAGGCGTGCCCGAGGAGCGCGTCCGGATCAGGCGTGGCTACTCCACCGATCCCGCGGCACGCGCGGAGCTGTCGGATCGCGAGTACGGGGTCGTGATCATCGACGGCGACCACACCGAAGAAGGGGTCCGCGCCGATCTGGAATGGGCGGAAAAACTCGTGGCCCCCGGCGCCATCGTGGTTCTGGACGACTACGGCGACACCAAGTGGCCCGGTGTGACCAAGGCCGCTGAAGGCCACCTACAGGACTCCGACCGTTTCGAGTTCCTTGGCTCAGTCGCCACCAGCGCCTTCCTGCGAGCCACCTAAGGCCATGCCCAGGTAGCCATGGACTTGAAAACAAGCGATCGCAAAGCTGCTCCCAAGTGAACAATCTATGACGCGCTCGGGAACGTCAGGGCATACCCCGCTAGGCAGGCATTTCTTCCCATTTGTGGAGGTAGCGTAACGGCTACTGGCCGCTCACCAGCCGGCCAGTGTCCCACTGCTCTTCCGTCGAAAGGCCTGACGATGTGGCGGTTGGCCAACCAAGTGCGCTCGTACGCATGGGGGTCGACGACCGCGATCCCGCGACTGCTGGGGGTCGAGCCCACCGGGCAACCACAGGCCGAACTGTGGCTGGGTGCCCATGGGAGCGCACCGAGCCACATCGTTACCGCAACCGGCTCGGTAGCACTCGATACGGCCATCGCCGAGTGCCCCCAGGAGATGCTGGGTGAGGAGGTCGCGCTGCGGTTCGGCAAGCGACTGCCGTTTCTGCTGAAACTCCTGGCCGCCCAAGAGCCGTTGTCGTTGCAGGCCCACCCCTCTAGTGAGCGCGCACAACGCGGCTACGCGGCCGAGAACGCCGCCGGGATTGCCCTTGACGCGCCGCATCGCAACTACAAGGACCCCTTCCACAAGCCGGAGTTGGTGCTGGCGCTGGAGGATTTCCAAGCGCTGTGCGGCTTTCGTCCCCCCGCCCACGCGCTGGCCGAACTGGAGGGGCTCACCTCGGACCTGGCCGTCGCGCTACGCACGGACCTGGCCGCCCCCACGGCGGAGGCGGCGCTGCGGGCGGCGATGACCCGACTGCTCACCCTGCCCCGCGAGCACCGCGCCGACGCGGTGGCAGCCTTGGTGAGCGAACTCGCGCGACGCACCGAACACTGCGGTCATAGCGGCAACGTGACAGTGGCCCTCGATCTGGCCCAACGCTATCCGGGCGACCCGGGAGCCGTGGCAGCGCTGTTGCTCAACCACCTCACCCTGGCGCCGGGAGAAGCGCTGTTCCTGCCGGCGGGAAACGTGCACGCCTACCTGAGCGGTACCGCCGTGGAGGTCATGGCGTGCTCGGACAATGTGCTCCGCGCCGGGCTCACCCCCAAGCACGTCGACGCCGAAGAGCTACTCGACGTCGTGGACTTCGCCGTCCTTCCCATCCCCTATGTGCACGCCCAGCACGAGACGGCACCCGGGCGGTTGGACTATCGCCCCGACATCGCCGACTTCGCGCTGTCGGTCATCTCGCCCGATTCGACGAGCGTGCCCGAGCACAGCGCGTGCCGCCTGCCCGAGGGGCCGGTCATCGTGCTCGCTCTGGAAGGAGCGGTGCGGCTGAGCGACGCCACGGGGACCACTGGGTTGACGCTGGAGCGTGGCGAATCGGCTTTCGTTCCCGCCTCCCATGGGCGGATCGAGGTGGACGGCCAGGGGCGGGTGATCACAGCGGCGGTCGGGCAGGTGGGAGCAGCCCAGATGTGAACCTCAACTCCGTCCCCTTCGTCCCCTAAGTATGCAGCGCACCATCCTGCCCAGAATTAACTCACAGTTCAATCAGAAGTCATAAATATGGTTATTTTACACCACTATTCTTTGCCACCTGTGGCCTTTGTGTTATCTCGCCGATACTCCGAGTCCTCGATTCACTATTGACACGTGACCGTTGCGGCGCACAGAAGTGACGAGGCATTCCCTGTGAACAACAAGCTCGCCACCCCCTTGACCGAAGTCGGGGACCGTGATCTGACCACGGCAACGGCATGGGTAGAAACACCACTACAATTCCTGTCGGTCCTGGAAGCCCACCACAGCGGTGGTTTCGCCCAGCGCTGTGAGGTGGTGCCCCGCCAGGGGGCCGGCGCCCTGGCCACCACCGTGGCCGAGATCGAGCGGATGGGACCACCACCGAACCTGACGGTGCTGCCGGCTCGCGAGCAACCGCACGGCTCGCGGACGGACAACCGCGCCTGGTTCATCGGTGACGCCTTCTCCGGGCAAGTGCAGCGGAGCCTGCTGCGGGCCTCCCGGCAGCACTGCGTCATCGTCGACGACGGCCTGGCAACCTTGCACCTGCTGCGGCTCTTGGTACGCCCCCACCCGGTGCCCCTTGTGCGCGCCCGTGTACCGGCCACTGCCTCACGCAAAGCCCTGGGCCTCATCACTTCTCTACGGCTGCGTTCCGCGGCCCGTGAAGGGCGTCTCACGGTTTTCACGGTGCTGCCGTTGCCCGAGGAGCTGGCTCGGGGTGCCGAGCGGAGGGGGATCAACGTCGTCCAGCACGACTTCGCGTGGCTGCGCTCACAACCCGACCTAGGCGCTCCCCCAGAGCGGCGGGTGCTGTTGGGCGCGGCGATGGTCAACGACGGTTTGATCCACGCCGATCGCTACCTGGAATGGGTGGCCTCCCACGCCGCGGCGGAGCCGGTGGTCTACTACCCACACCGGCGCGAGGACGAGCGGACCCTGGGGCCGTTGCGCCAGATGCCGGGCGTGCGGATCGTGCACGACGGTCTGCCTGTCGAGATGGGGCTGCGCGCCCTCACCGCCGAGCACCGTGTCGTGAGCTTGCCGTCGACGGCCGTAACATCGTTGCGTGTCCTCCTCGGCGCGCGCGGCGTGCGCATCGACGCGGTCGACGTGCCGCACGACTGGTGGACCCCGCTGGCCAGCCCAGCGCTGCGCGCGCATCTGAGCACGTTCGTCAGCGATCCCACCGGTAGCGCCGGCGGCGAGATCGCCAGCGTGGGGGACACGGCCCCCTCCGGGGGCGCCATCGACAACGACCACTGACAGCGCGGAGGCCCCTCCTTGACCGAGCGTGGTGATGTCCACGTCCTGGCGATCGCCGACTCCGACTCCTACCTGAAATGGGCCGCGGGACTCCTCGACGGCCTCCCGGCGGGGTGGAGCGGCGAACTCGCGGTCGTACGTACCCCCATCGCCCCCTCAGCCTCCCAGATGCGCGCGGCGGTGCAGGGCACGCGGGTCCAGGAGTCCCCGCCCCAGGTGCTCTCCGCGCACGCCCTACGGCGGTCGCTACGCCGCAACCGGCCCGACGCCGTCGTGTTGGCCTGCACCGGACCGGTAGTCGACGTTTTGGTCAACAGTGTCCTAGGGGACCTGCGGCCACGACCGGTCTTCGTCTCCGGCCTGCCCGGCATCTCCGTTCCCGCCACCCAGAAGGCGTGGCTCTACCGCGGGCAGGTGGACTTGTTCGTGGTGCACAGCACCCACGAGGTCGCCGACTTCCGCGATGTGGGCGCTGAGGTGGGCGCGACCGGATCGGTCGCGTTGGCCACCCTGCCGTTTCTCAGTGGTAGCCCGGCCCCGGGAGCCGACGGCTCCGGCCCCGCCCCCACCGACGTGGCTCGTGAGGGCGCGAGGGCGACCGGCGATCCTCTCCCCGGGACGGCCGTCACCGGGCAGCGTAACCGCGTGGTGTTCGCCACCCAGGCCAAGGTGCCGGTGGAGCGGGATGAGCGCGTCGCCATCCTGCGGGCCTTGACCGCACTCGCCGCGAACCGGCCCGAGTTGGACGTCGTGGTGAAGCTCCGAGCCCGCGCGCACGAGCAGCAGACGCACCGCGAGCATCACCACTACGAAACGCTGTGGCAGGAGTTGGTGGCCGCCGGCGAGGTCGAGGCCGGGGTCGTCACCTTCGCCGACGGCTCGATGCGCGACCACCTTGCCCACGCGGTGGGGTTCGTCACCGTCAGCTCCACGGCGGCGCTGGAGGCCATCACCCACGAGGTGCCGCTTTTGGTGCTGTCGGACTTCGGGGTCAGCGCGGAGATGATCAACCTGGTGTTCGAGGACAGTGGCACGCTCGGGACACTCGATGACCTGCGGCACGGCCGTTTCAACCACCCCAGCCCCCAGTGGTGCGCCGCGAACTATTTCCACTCCCCCGCGGCGAACGACTGGGCCGAATGCCTGGCGAAACTCGTCGAGCAGCGCCGCACGGGCGCACTGCCCGACCGTCCAGCGTTGCTGAACGCCCCCGCCGACGTCGCAGCGCGGCGCCGGGCCCGGCTACGGCTGGAGGTACCGCCGAGCACACTGCGCACGATCGGCCGGATGCGCAAAAGGGTGCGCAAGATCTTGTCCTAGAGGTGCTGTTTTTGGAAGGGCGGCGAGGGCCGGCGGTGAGCACACGCGGGTGAGCGCGTCCGCCGGCGCGTTCGCAGGCCGGCGAGATCGCGCAGCGATCGAGGCACGAGCCGACGAAGCACACCCCCAGCCCCCACCCCAGCCGTCCGAGCAACAGAACCTAGCCGAGGTGCGGGCAGGGAAGGCGGGGCGCAGCGCGACCGGCCGGCCCTACCAACCGGTGACGCGCTCGATCTCGGCGCCCACCACCGGGGCCAGGGTCGCAGAGTAGGTGGCAGTGATGTGGGAGTCGTCGTAGTAGACGAGCACGTTGCCGATCACCGACTGGCAGCGGCGCTGCGGGCAGAAGTAGTCGTTGAGGTCGATGAAGGACATCGATGCGGGCACACCCGCCATGCCCTCATAAGGAGGCACCTCGGCGAGCGAGCGGGTGAAATCGGTGGTGCACTCGGCGGCGTCAGGGCCGTGTTCGGCGACGCACTGCGCCGCGGAGGTGGCCATTCGCGGCGTGTCGCGGATGCCGAGCACCGGGATGCCCATGGCGTCGAGTTCCCGCCACCGCTGGGCGTAGCCGTCGAGCACCGACTCACCGTTGCCGGCGCTGGAACGGGTGGCGGTGGTGATGACGAGGTCGGGATCGATATCGGCGATACGGCGCATCACATCCTGGTTCCACGGCTCACACTCCAGGTACTCGTCTTCGCCGCGGTAGGAAGGCTCGGTGCTGAACTGGCAGGCGTCCTTGGTCATGCTGACGAGCCGCCACCCCCGCTCCACGGCGGCGTCGCGCAGCGCGGTGTACCAGTGGGCCGCGTGGGACTGGCCGACCAGCACGAGGGTGCGCTCGGCGTCGGCAGGACCGTCGACGCAGGGAGTGGCGGTGGTCGCCTCGAACAGGTCGTGGCACCCGCCCGGCTCCTTGTTGTCGCCCTGATCGTTGTGGGCGTTGACCGGACTGGGCAAGACCGGCGCCTCGGGGAGCGTGCCGGAGAAGCCAGGCATGAGCACGGCGGCGCCGGGGTACCGGTCGCGCTGTTGGTCAGCCGTTTCTACCTGGGCCTGTTCCTGGCGATCCAATCGGCTCTCCCACACCCCGGCGGCGGTCACCGCGGGAAGCAGACAGGCCACCCCCACGGCCAGCGGCCATAGCAGGCTCTTCCGGCCGCGGGTGAGCCGTCCCACCCCGTCCTCCATGAGCCATTTCGTGGCCGCGGCCAGGGCAACGGAGACGGCCAGCACGAGCAGCCCGCCATGGAGGGAGGCCACGGTGCGGCCGGCCACGCTCAGGTAGATGGCCAGCACCGGCCAGTGCCACAGGTACAGGGCGTAGGAGAGGTCACCGATGTAATCCAAGGGGCGCCAGGTGAGCAGCCGGTCAGCACCGAACCGGCTACCTGTGGTGCCGGCGAGAATCACCAAGACGGCCGCCCCCGTGGGCCATAGGGCGATCCAGCCGGGAAACAGGGTGGAGACCTGGAGGAGCAGGCCACACGAGACCAGGCCCACAAGACCGACCCAGCCCATCGCCAGCCGCAGTCGCGGCGAGAAGGCGAGGTGGGGCAGCACGATGGCGAGGATGCCGCCCAAGGCCAACTCCCACAGTCGCGCTCCCGTGTCGAAGTAGGCCCACGCCTGATTCGTGGCGGTGATCCAGACGGAATAGCCAAGGGAGCCGGCCATGACGGCGACGAGCGCGACCATGACGACGCGGCGCAACGGCTGACCGCACCACCGCGCGATCACGGCCGCCAGGGTCACCAACAGCGGCCACAGCAGGTAGAACTGTCC
Source organism: Salinactinospora qingdaonensis (assembly GCF_039539445.1). NCBI lineage: Bacteria > Bacillati > Actinomycetota > Actinomycetes > Streptosporangiales > Nocardiopsidaceae > Salinactinospora > Salinactinospora qingdaonensis. Next base: position 40,816 of record NZ_BAABDD010000015.1, on the reverse strand, counting down.
CTGGATGGACAGCGACCAGAAGTGCTGGACAGGGCTGATGGAACTGTCTCTGGCCAGGTAGTCGACCGCGTTCGTGGCCAGGTACCAGTTCTCGTGGTACAGCGCCGCGGCGAACGTCTCGGCGATCACGTCGCGCCATTGCGCCGTGGGCAGCCACAGCGCGGAGGCCGTCAGGATGCCCAGCAGGACGAGCCCTGCCGAGGGGGCGAGGCGGTTGAGCAACCGGGTCCAGAAAGCGAGGTAGCGGATACGGCCCTGCCGCTCCACCGACCGCAGTAGTGAGCCGGTGATGAGGAAGCCGGTGATGAGCAGGAACACGTCCACACCGCCCGAGACCCGGCCGAGCCAGATGTGGTAGACGGCCACCAGGAGCACGGCGACGGCCCGCAGCCCCTGGACCTCGGGACGGTACTCCGAACGCGGGGCCACGGTGGGGCGCGCTCCCGGGGCGTTGTCGCCGGGGGCTGAGGGCAGTGAGGTGGGGGCGGCGGTCACGACTACCTGCTTTCAGGGGATATGCGGATGTGGGGAAGGGAGACAACCAACCCGCGCCGCTGCGTGATAACGCCTTCACTGCGAGCTACGTCTCTGGTGCGTTCACCAGGACCCGGTGGGGGTTAGTCATGGTTGGGACGCCCGAGGGGGCACGCTAGTTGTCCTTGTTTTCCTTGCTGTCTTTGTCGTCCTTGCTGGACTTGCCCGGGCGGATTCTACGTGCCCCGGCGACGAGCCAGGAGGGGTAGCGGCGCTGACTGGCCCCAGGCAGTCGGAGCGCGGTGAGGCGGCGCCGCTTGAAGTAGCGCGAGACCTCCGCCTCGCTGTGCTGGCTGAGATAGGTGACGGCGGCGTCGCGCAGGTGCGGGTAGGTGGAACTTTGCATGCAGTAGGAGATGGCCGACAGCAGCGGAGTGAGCTGTTCGGCAAAGCGCTCAGCGGGGATGCGCGGCGGCTGGATGTCGCCGTTGTCCGCCATGCGGGGCATCGCGGCGTCGGCGAGGGTGATCGGGATGCGGTTGCTGTTCTGGTATGGGGTGATCCGTTGCAACGGCAGCTCGGCTCCCACAGTGGCCGTGGGCAGGTCGTAGAAGGAGGCAGCCGTGCTCAGCCCGGTCGAGAAGCAGCCGACCACGAGACTGGGGCGCAGCTTCTCATACCAGACTTCAACCGGGAAAGGGGCATCCAAGACAGCGAGCTCCACCCCGGCCTGCTCCGCGGAGGCGCGCAGCGCCCGAAACATCCGCGTCGTGCTGGAGGGGTGGGGTTTGAAGATCACTTTCCGGTGGCCCTGAGCCGCGATCCCCCGCAGCATCCGGGCGTGGAGTTCGTCTTCCTCTTCGGCGGTGATGATCTCCAAAGCGGCCATGTATTGGCCGATCACCATGGGCACGCCCGACAGATCGCGGTCGGCCAAGACGGACTCGGCGTCGACCTGCGTAGCCACTTCCTTGACCACACCGCGGAAGGCGTCGGCGGGGACAGTGGCCAACTCGACCTCGGGATACTCGCTGAGCAGCAGGGGGCGCACGCCGGGGACCAAATCGAGGTAGAGCACCTGATCGATGCGCGTGGCCATCTCGCGTGGCGGTGACTCGCGGCTGGGGCCGTAGCTCATCAGCCCGTCGGAGTAGACGGTGATCGTGGCGTCTTCAAAGATCTCGGCGAGGGCTCGCGCCGGAGGCACTTGGATCGACTCCACGACCAGATGCAGCGGCTCGTCACCAAGGCTCCAGTAGTGGCGCAGCAGCCGGTACAGCAGGGTGCGGTCCTGGTTGCGCGGGCTCCACGTGGAGGGGTGGGCGGGCCACAGCAGCTCGTTCCACGACAGGATCTCGCCGAAACGGTCGCGCAGCGCGGCGAACCCCGGGGATTCGTCGAGCGAAGCGGCGATCTCGGGTACCGCCGTGTTGTTGGACATCAACAGGATTCGGCGCTGGTCATTCGTCCCGAATAGACCGGCGTCGATGGCGGCGGCCAGCGACATGGCGCCGTAGAACGTGCTGGCGACGAAGATCTGAGTCATCGTCCGGCCACCGTTTCCAAATCGAGGAGGTCGTTGAGGAGGCGCTCCCGCTCGGAGCCGAGCGCGGCGAGGGTCTGAGCCAGCAGGTTGCTGGGCATGTCGCGCAGGCGCCGGGCTGCCTGGGACTTGAGTTCGCGCCGTAGGCGGGGGGTGAATCTGTCGAGGCGGTTCAGGTGGAAGGCGATCAGTGCGCAGTAGGTGCGGATGAGTTTGGGCAGGTAGCGCTCGCCGTCCTCGATCGCGTCGAGTTCACGCCAGATGCGGTCGTGGGCGTCGAAGAACTGGAGTTGACGCTCGTCGCCGACTTGGGTGAGCGAGTTGGCGACTTCACGACGGTAGAAGGCACCGATCAGTGGCACGGAAGCGTAGCTCTCGGCGTGCAGGTGCAGTTGCCACGTCCACAACCGGTCCTCGGCCGTGTGCAGGTCTTCAGCGAAGGTGAGCAGCCCCCGGTCGAGCAGGGTGCGGTCGTAGACTCCCGACCACACGTTGGGGTAGTCGACCATGCTGGTGGCGTTCTCAGGCAAGATCCCCGGACGCGGCGCCAGCGCCACGTTGCGCCGACCTTCCGGTACACGGACCAGCACGCGGGAGCGGCCGGTGGCTTTGACGTGGTCGGTTTTGATGAAGTCGACCCCGAGCGTTTCGATCGCCTCGACCGCTTGGGGCAGGTAGCCGGGCGCCAGCCAGTCGTCGCCGTCCAGGAACGTGATGTAGCGGCCCGTGGCGGCTGCGAGCGCGCGGTTGCGCGCCGCGGAAGGGCCGACGGAGGCGCTGTTACGCAGCAGCGTGAGGGCCGGGAGAGCGCTGCGCCGGTCGTCGACCATGTCGGGCGTGGCATCGGTAGAGCCGTCGTCGACAACGATGAATTCAAAGTCATTGCGGGCGTTGCGCCCCAGGCTCACGAGAGTGTCGACGATGTAGGGGGCGACGTTGCGCACCGGCACGATGACCGACAGCGTGGTCACTCGAAACTTCTCCAGGTCCTCGTTCTCGGGGGGCTGGACACTGTGCCACAGGCGCGTGGCGGGAGAGTCGTCCTCTCCCGCCACGAGGTGTTCGCGTCAGGCCGTGGCCCGGCGCAACCGCTTGCGCGGCTCCTCTTCGCCGGGGAAGACCTGCTTAACGCCATCACCAAGAGCGCGTTCGATGATGCGGATATCGCGCACCAGGTGCTCCAGGCCCGTGGGCTCCAAGGATGCCGCGTGGTCAGATCCCCACATGGCACGGTCGAGCGTGATGTGGCGCTCGACCGCGACGGCTCCGAGAGTGACCGCCGCCAGCGAGATTTGCAGCCCACGCTCGTGCCCAGAGTAGCCGACCGGAACGCCGTAACGCTCCCGAAGCGTCTGGATCGTGCGCAGATTCGCTTCCTCCTCCGGCATCGGGTAGGTGGAGGTCGCGTGCAGGATCACCAGCTTGTCGCGGTCGAAGATCTCGACGGCGGCGTCGATCTCCTCGATGGTGGACATGCCGGTGGAAAGGATGATGGGTTTGCCCGTCGCGGCAAGAGCGCGCAGCAGCTCGTGGTCGGTGATCGAAGCCGAGGCCACCTTGTGCGTCACGACGTCGAACGACTCCAGGAACTCCACCGAAGGGACGTCCCACGGGGAGGCGAACCAGTGGAGTCCGCGCTCGCTGACGTACTTGGCGATCTCGCGGTACTCCTCCTCCCCGAACTCCACGCGCTTCTTGTAGTCCAGATAGGTCATCTCGCCCCACGGAGTCTGGCGGAGCTTGCTCTGCTGCTCCACCGGGACACAGATCTCCGGGGTCCGCTTCTGGAACTTTACGGCCTGGCAACCGGCCTCGGCTGCCACATCGATGAGCTGGCGAGCGATGTCGACATCACCGTTGTGGTTGATCCCGATCTCGCCAATGACGTAGGTGGGCTGGCCAGGGCCGAGCAACTGATCACCGATCGCCACGGGCTGTACTGCGGCGTTGGTGGGCGTGGTGCTCTGGGTCATGAAATCCCTATCCCTTTCGTGCCGCGAGAACGCGGTCGCACACTTCACGCACTGCCCCAGCACCTCCGGGGCGTGACAGGACAAGCCGAGCCGCGGCCAGCACCCGGGAATGGGCGTCGGGAACCGCGATCGGCCAACCAACCTCAGCCATGCAGGCGAGGTCGTTTACGTCGTTTCCGACGTAAGCGACGCGGGCCGGGTCGAGGCCCTCATCGCTGATCCACTTGAGCAGGGCCGCTCGCTTGTCGCTCAGTCCGTGGGTCACGGGGACCCTGAGCTTGTCCGCACGCGCTCGAACGACGGGGTTGACCTCCGTGGAGAGGATGCAAAACCGCACCCCCGCCTCCCGGAGCAGCCGCACTCCCATACCGTCGGAACGACTGACGATGACCGCTTCACGACCCTCCTGGTCGACCTGGGCACCGTCGTCGGTGTGCACCCCGTCGAAGTCGGTGACCACAGCGTCGACGTCGACGGGCAGTGGCCGGTCGAGGACGGCGGCGAGCGCGCGCACCACCTCCAACTCGGCCGGGGTGTCAACTTCGACGGCGTGGGTCTCGGGTACTTCCTGGATGCCGATCTGGCCAAAGAAGCGGTGACGATGCTCACGAAAGCCTTCGGTGCGGAAGGCGTAGAACGCGCCCGTCTCCCGGTAGTGCGGCTCGCGGTCCTGCCGGCGTGGCCGGTGGCGGTGGTCGTGGTTGATGCCACGCGCCCCCTCGGGCGCGGCGCGCCAGAGGAACTCGTAGGTCTGCACTGCCGCGAAGACGCTGTCGGCCCGTCCGGACACGACGCTGTCGACGGCGGCATCGATGTCCTCGGGATCGATGAACGGACTCGTGCACTGCACGAAGACCGTCACCTCAGGACGCTCGCCCTCTTCGGCGAGGTGATCGAGCGTGTGCAGCAGCGCCGACTCCGACGTGGCGGTGTCCCCGGCGATCTCGTCGGGGCGCGCCACGACGCGCGCGCCGGCGAGCCGGGCGACCGCGGCGATCTCGTCGCTGTCGGTGGAGACGACGACGGAATCCACCCTTGTCGCACGCAGGCACGACTCCACCGCACGGGTGACGAGCGGACGCCCCCCAACTGGGGTGACGTTCTTCAATGGGACGCCTTTTGACCCTCCCCGAGCGGGGATCACAGCGAGGACACGCAACGAGAAAACTCCCGAGTTGACGCGGAGAAGATGAGAACGCGAGAAAGCCGCATCAGTCGGGGAAGGGGCATCCCGACGTGAGCATAGGCAGTCAGTCTGACATCGAAAGGCTACCAGCAGGTTAATTTGATCCGGGATATCAGTTAACAGAAGCTGTGGTGGTGGTTTCGGCCGCTTTAGGGCACGCGACAGGGCGGCGACCGCGGTGGTCACCGAGAATGCGGGGCTTTGAGCGTCACGCCGAGGCGTTCATGGCGGAGCGGGGAAGGAAAGGTGGCGCGGCCCACAGGGCCGGGGCGCGCCTCGCGCCCACAGCCCCGTGGCCGGTCCTAGGAATCGGCGGTAGCGGTGCGAACGGTGCGAGAGTCGCGGCCAAGCCCTGGCGGACTGGTGAGAAAACCCACTCCCCACGACATGTGCATCGTCGCCAGCGCCACCGGCACACATAGCCGCGACCGCAACGGCAGCCCCCTGCCCACGGGGAAGGTCGCGGCGGTGACAGCCAGCAGGTAGCCAAGCGGGACGAGCCAGGCCGGCCAGTACAGGAAACCGGCCACGAGCCCCAGGACGATGGCGAGCACGGCCATAGGTGGGGCGAGGTAGCGCAGGTTGATCGTGCCCTTGTGCTGGCGCGCCACGACGCGGCGCCAGCGGCCGTAGTGGAAGTACTGCTTGGCCAACGCCTTGACGTTGGGGCGAGGCCGGTAGGACACCCGCATCCGCGGCTGGAACCACACGACGCCACCGCTACGGCGGATGCGGTAGTTCATCTCCCAGTCCTGGGCCCGCAGGAACGCCTCGTCGTAGCCGTGAACCCGCTCCAGCGCGGAGCGACGAAAGACCCCCAGATAGACGGTGTCGGCCGGCCCTCCCGCCCCACCGGTGTGGAAGCGGGCGTTGCCAACGCCGATCTTGGAAGTCATGGCGGCGGCCACGGCGCGTTCCCAGTCGGTCTCGCCCTCGGCCGCCATGATCCCGCCGACGTTGTCAGCGGCTGTCTCCTCCAGCGTCTCCACGGCTATCCGTAGGTAATCGGGAGGCATCATGGCATGACCGTCGATGCGGGCGACGATGGCGTGGGAAGAGGCGGCGATGGCGGCGTTCAGCCCGGCGGGGGTGTGGCCCGTGGGGTTGTCGACGACCTTGACCCGCGGTTCGACTGCGGCGATGGAGTCGGCCACCTCGCGGGTGCCGTCGGTCGCCGGCCCGACGGCGACGATCATTTCGAGCTCACCAGGGTAGTCCTGATCGAGAACGTGGCGTACGGCCGCCGCAAGGTGGCGCTCCTCGTTCAGGATAGTCATGACAACCGATACGGCCGGCCAGGTCACGGGCACGTCCAAGCAACTCGGGGAACACATCGGGCACACCTTCCCCGCGGGTTCGCACCACCGTGCGCGCGGGGAAGGGCAACAGGATATCCAGGCTCGGCGCCCACCGGGGAGCCGCTGGCGCGGGAAGCCCTGGCGTAGTGGTGGCGCACGGGCGTGACGTCGGGGTTTCTCGGCCCGACCTCGCCGAGGAAACCGATCCCCGCGGCTTTGCGTCCCACCCAGTGTGGACGATGCGTCAACACGCCGAGATCCGGCGTCACCGGTCCGGTACGAGGGGAGCCTGCCAATCTAGGAAACACGTCAATCGCACCATCTTGGGGACGATCCGACGGAGTTGGAGGTAGGACCCGATGCACCACGGGGCAGACGACGGCGCGGAAGGGCCGGCCACGAGTGTGCCGGAATTCCAGCGGATGCGCTCGAGCCCCGTACCGCCCAGCGGCTCCACGAGCCGCCCCCGGACACCAGGCAGCTATTCGCTGCGGTTGCCGAGCCGGCGCGCGCGGCGCCGGCACGCCTCGGTGGTCTTGGCGGGGATGATGTCGATCGTGGTTCTGCTGGCCTCAGGAACGGCGTGGGCGCTGACCAGTTGGGTCTCGGGGCAGATGCGGCGCTACGACGTTTTCGCCGGTCTCACTGAGGAGGGCCGTCCCAGCGCCGGGCCACGGGGGACGCTCAATGTGTTGCTCATCGGCTCTGACAGCCGCGACGGGTTGAGTTCGGCCCAACGCAGCGAACTCGGCGTGGGCCATGTGGGCGGCGGGCGCTCCGACACGATGATGCTGGTGCACCTCAACGAGAGCCACGACCACCTCACGGTCGTGGGGATTCCGCGCGACTCATGGGTTCCGGTCGCCGGTCACGGTCTCGACAAGATCAACGCCGCCTACGCCTACGGCGGGCCGCAGTTGGCCGTGCGGACCGTGGAAAACACCACCGGTGTCCGGATTGACCACTATATTGAAATCGACTTCGGCGGCTTCGTCGACGTCATCAACGCGCTCGGCGGCATCGAGGTGTGCCTGGAACAGCCGATCCATGACGAGAAGGCCAAGCTGAACATGGCCAGGGGCACCCACAGCGTCGATGGTGCCACGGCCTTGGCGTTCGCGCGCACCCGCAAGTCCGCCGGTGGGGACTTGGACCGGATCGACCGGCAGCACCAGGTGATGTCGGCGTTGCTGGACAAGGCGCTCAGCTCCGACACGTTGCGCACGCCGGAAAAATTCACCGATTTCCTCGACACCGCGTTGGGCTCGATCACGGTCGACAAGGGACTGACCACCTCGACGATCAGCCAACTCGGCAACCAACTGCGCGCGATCGACCTCAATGACGTGACGTTCACCCAGGTGCCGGTGGCGCAGGTGGACTACTGGACCCCACGCGGGGATGTGGCGATCAAATGGGACGAACCAGCCGCCGCCAGGATGTTCGACCGCATCGCCAACGACGAACCGGTGGGGGCCCAACCCAAAGACGACGTCGACGCCGCCAAGACAGCAGAGCCACTCGAACGCGGCGACATCGCGGTTCGGGTGTTCAACGGCGTCGGCACTCCCGGCTTGGCCGGGCGGGTCAGCGGCGAGCTGGCCGCCGCCGGTTTCACCATCGCGGCTCAGGCGCGCAACTGGTCGACACACGACGTGTCGCAGACGGTGATCCGGCACGCGCCGGAGCAGGCCAAGGCGGCACGGATGGTCAGCGCGGCCGTACCCGGGGCGCGCCTGGAGGTCGACGCCAGCCTCAACGAGCGTATCCAGGTAGTGCTGGGAGCCGACTTCAGCCGTGTCGTCGCACCACAGCCGAGTTCGGAGCTGGACTCAGCTCCCTCCGCCGCAGCGGGGGGTGGCACGGTGCAGACGTCGACGGCGCGGCAAAAGGTGTGCCCATGAGTACCGCCCCACCCACGGTCACCCCTGGTTTCGGCCCTGGCCAGGGCCAGGTTATTCCTGTCCACAACGTGGTAGGACCATGCAAAGAGCTCGTCCAAGGAGGATTCCGTGCTTCGTCACGTGCTCGGTCTACTGGCTGGACTTGCTGTGACACCCCTGCTATGGGCGGGCACCGCTTGGGCGGCCAGCGAAATCGGCTCGGCGATCGAGAGTCTGGACTTCAACGATCCGATGCTGCTCAGCGCGATCGCGGCCATGATGGCAGTCGGGCTGCTGTGCGGCCTGCTCGCAGGCTCCCGCATGTCGCCGCTGGCTGCGCTGGTCAGTGGCGGTCTGTTGCTGGGAGTCTCGCTGTGGCCGCTCGTCGACTACGCTTCGCTGGCCGCGCTGCTGCCCGGAACCATCTCCCCCGGTTCGCTGTTCCATCCGATGGGGCCGGCCCTGCCGCTGGGGTTGGCGCTGGGCACGCTACTGTTCATCTCGGCGCTGGCTCCCTCCCGCTGGCGCTCGCGCCGCCGGCCGTTCGACGACGAGCCCACCGACGCCTACGGGCAGCACACGAACCCACCCGTGACCGTGACGGCGGGCCCTAACGCTGCCGGCTACCCCGACCCCGTCCACCCGCGCCCCGAGGGCACGGACGACATCGACGACAGCAGCAAGACCACCACGCCGTTTCGGCGCGAGGCCGGCGGCGTGCGGCCGGACTCGTGGACGGGCAACACGACCGACTCTGTCGCCTCCCCTGACTCCAACGCCCGCTAAGCACCCCACGGCGAGGGAAAGCGGCGCGAGGGTCGCTGCCGCGCGTGCGGCTACGGCGGCGCGCGTGGCGAGTACGACAGACCCGTGCGAGGAAGCCGCTCCCGGCGACGGCCAGCCCCCTGGGGCTTGCGGCGGAGTGTGGCTCTGGCCTAAGGAGAGCGAGCGGTGTTTCCCGTCGCTCGTGCCTCGATCGCTTCGCGATCTCGGCAGCCTGGGATGGGCTGTGGCCGGGGTAGGTGGGACGGTGCAACGCCTTCCGAAACGCCCACCACCTCCACCCCCCGCAGAGATCGCCACCCACCGCCGTACCCCCCGCAGAGATCACCACCCACCACCTCCACCCCCCGCGGAAACCGCCACCCACCGCCGTACCCCCGCCGCAACATCCCACGACAGCGGCGCCCTCCGCGACAGCGACATCGCGCGCTGAAACAGCGTCGCCTCACCCTTCGGGGGCCGTCCGCATCGTTTCCGGCCCCCACCACGGCGCCCCCTGAGGCTGCCGAGATCGCGAAGCGATCGAGGCACGAGCGAACAGCACCCTCCCCACCCCGGACACACAACAGCCCCCGCCACGACCACCCAGACCCCACAACGAGCAACGCACAAACCAACACCACCCACCCCACCACCGCTTGACACCCCAACAGAAACCCCTCGACCAGGCCCCGACAGCCGAGCCCGCCAGGGCAGAAGCGCCCCAGCGAAGCGGGGGATTAGGATGATGGGAGCCGTATGCCAGGATTGCGCATCGCCGTGTAGCCCCCCGTTACCCGCCCCGTTATCGGCGCTGTGGGACGGTTCTTACAGCTCTCGTGAGATTGCGTTAGCTCTAAATTCGGCAATCTCTCATCGAGGGGTGCTGGTCCGACTATGGCTCGTAACGCACGATTGAGGTTGAGGAAGGCAAAAAGCATGATCCGGCATGCTCAGGTCATGTGATGCCGAAACCGCGGCCCGCGTCGTCGCCGGCGCCCCTGTGTGCCAATCACCGCCCACTGTGCTGGTAGCGCATCGGTACCATGCCACGGCCGGTCGAAGGAAGGACAACACCATTGGTCGAGGAACAGCGCCTGAAGATCTCGGTTATCGGCACCGGGTATCTGGGCGCGACACACGCGGCCTGCATGGCGGAACTGGGGTTCGATGTACTGGGCCTCGACGTCGACCAGGCCAAAATCAACCAACTCTCCTCTGGCCAGGTGCCCTTCTACGAACCGGGACTCCAGGAGGTCCTGCAACGGAACTTGGCCAGTGGCCGGCTGCGTTTCACCACCGACTACGCCGAGGTAGGCGCGTTCGCCGACGTTCACTTCCTATGCGTGGGAACCCCGCAGCAGGCCGATTCCAACGCCGCCGACCTTACCGCGGTCGACTCCGCGCTGGACCAGCTCGCAGCCGAGCTCAAACGCCCCTGTGTGGTCATCGGCAAGTCCACGGTTCCCGTCGGTACCGCCGCGCGCGCGCAGGCCCGGCTAGCGACCACCGCGCCGGCGGGCAAGCAGGTCGGCTTGGGGTGGAGTCCCGAGTTCCTGCGCGAGGGCTTGGGGGTGGAGGACACGCTCCGGCCCAACCGGATCGTCATCGGTACCAACTCCGAACGTGTCGAGTCGGTCATGCGTGAGATCTGTGCCCCCCAGATCGAGCGGGGTACCCCGTTTCTCGTCACCGATCTCCAGACCGCTGAACTCGTCAAGGTTTCGGCCAACGCCTTCCTGGCCACCAAGATCTCCTTCATCAACGCTATGGCCGAAGTGTGCGAGGCCTCGGGGGGCGACGTCATCCAACTCGCCCGCGCCCTGTCCTATGACGACCGCATCGGCGGCAAGTTCCTGGGGCCCGGCCTCGGTTTCGGCGGCGGGTGTCTGCCCAAGGACATCCGCGCCTTCATGGCACGCGCCGACGAGCTGGGCGTTGAGCCGGCCCTGTCCTTCCTGCGCGAGGTGGACGCGATCAATCAGCGCCGCCGCGCGCGCACCGTCGACATCGCGCGCGGGCTCATCGGCGGCAGCTTCGCCGGCCGCACCGTTGGCGTCCTCGGGGCGGCTTTCAAACCCAACTCCGACGACATCCGCGACTCCCCTGCCCTGGACGTGGCCTCGACGATCCATTCGTTGGGGGCCCGGGTCACCGTCTATGACCCCGAAGCCCTCGACAACGCCCGCCGCGAGCACCCCGACCTGTCGTATGCCTCCTCCATGCTGGAGGCGGTGCGCGACGCCGAGGTCGTGCTGCTGCTCACTGAGTGGGCGGAGTTTCGCGAGGCCGACCCCAAGGAGCTGACTGAGGTCGTGGCGCAGACCAAGATCGTCGACGGCCGCAACGCCCTCGATCCGGCCCTGTGGCGCGAGCGCGGGTGGACCTACCGCGCGCTGGGGCGCCCCTGATCCCGACCCGCGAGGCGCGGGGAGGCGACTCAAACGGGGCTGGTAAGGATAGATTGTCCACTTATGCGACGTCGGCGATGGGGCTGGTTCGGGCCACAGCGGAACGAGCCCGCAGACGAGACAGCGGCAGCGACCGGGCGCCAGGCGATGGCCCAAGCTCACGGCTGGCACTACGTGCCCCACGACCAGCGGGTCATTGTGGGCTGGCCGCGCACGGCACTACCGCCGGGGCCGGTGGGGCGAGTATGCGACGCCGTCTTCGGTGACACCCACGGTCGCGCCTTCACCGTGTTCGACTACGCGCACCGGTCGGCGCGGACCGGCCAGGGGGAACGCCTCCTGGTATGGGCCATGGAACTGCCGGGCCGCGCGCCCTATGTCCGGGTGCGCTGCCCTCCCGGGGACACGCACGACATCTATGTCGAAAGCGGCGACACCGACTTCGCCCTGCGCCTGCTCTCGACCGAGGTCCGCGAGGAGATCCGGCGCCACGCCTTCACCGGGTTCGTCGTCGACAGCCACCTGCTGATCCACACCGCGGCTGAGGGTGGCCCCGAGGGAATCGAGGACACCCTCAAGGCCATGGCTGAGCTGATCGAGCACCTGCCCGAGGACCTGTGGTCCTCGTGACCGGCTTCCCGGACGCGAACGGAACCGACTATTGGGCAGGTCCGAACCCCACGGGGGCGGAGTTCCCGGCGACCTCCCGGCGCAGGCGCTCGCCCTTAGCGTGGGCGTGCTCCTTGAGCCGCTCCTGGAACTCCGTCATCTTGGCCCGCAGCTCCTCGTCGGAGGCGGCCAGCATCCGCACGGCGAGCAGGCCGGCGTTACGGGAGGCGCCCACCGCCACGGTGGCCACCGGGACACCGGCCGGCATCTGCACGATCGACAGCAGCGAGTCCATGCCGTCGAGGTGGCGCAACGGCACGGGCACGCCGATCACCGGCAGCGGGGTCACCGAAGCCAGCATGCCCGGCAGGTGAGCCGCTCCGCCGGCACCAGCGATCAGGACCTGCACGCCACGGTCGGCCGCCTGCGAGCCGTAGGCGAGCATCTCCTGGGGCATACGGTGCGCAGACACGACGTCGGCCTCGTAGGCGAGACCGAACTCCTCCAGCACTTCGGCGGCTTCACGCATAAAAGGCCAGTCGGAGTCGCTGCCCATCACGATGCCGACGTTCGGGGCGGTCTCGGTCACTGCGGTTCTCCTCTGAGGTAGGCGGCGGCGTCACGGGCGCGGGCAAGCAGGTCGGTGGGGTCGTCGCCCGTGACCGTGACATGGCCGATCTTGCGGCCGGGCCTGACCTGCTTACCGTAGAAGTGCACCTTCACGGCGGGGTCCTTGGCCATGACATGAATGTAGCGTCCGTAGACGTCGGGGTCGGTGCCGCCGAGAACGTTGGCCATGACCGTGGTGGGGGCGGTGGGGGCGGGCGAGCCCAGCGGAAGGTCGAGCACGGCCCGCAGGTGCTGCTCGAACTGGGAGGTGTGGGCTCCCTCGATCGTCCAGTGGCCGGAGTTGTGGGGACGCATCGCCAGCTCGTTGACGATGACGCCCTCAGGGGTCTCGAACAGCTCCACGGCGAGCATGCCGACGACGTCGAGAGCGTGGGCGAGGTCGATGGCCAACTCTTGGGCCCGCATCGCCTTCTCCTCATCGAGTCCTGGCGCCGGCGCCACCACCTCATGGCAGATGCCGTCGCGTTGCACGGTCTCGACAACCGGGTAGACGGCGAGCTGCCCGTAGGGAGAGCGGGCCACTTGTACCGCGAGTTCCCGGGTGAAGGCCACCTGCTCTTCGACGAGCAGCGGCACCTGCTCGCGGGCCGCCCGGTCGACGACTACGCCCGCCTGCTCGGCGGAGTCGACGACCCACACCCCTTTGCCGTCGTAGCCGCCTCGGGCGGCCTTGAGAACCACCGGCCATCCGCTGTTGCGGGCGAAGGTCTCGACTTGGGCGAGGGTGGTGACCGCACGCCAGCGAGGACACGGCGCGCCCAGCTCCTCGGCCCGGGTACGCATACGCAGCTTATCCTGAGCGTAACGCAGGGTATCCCGACTGGGCCTAACCGTGGCGCCCGCCGCCTCCAGCTCACGCAGGACGGGATCGGGCACGTGTTCGTGATCGAAGGTGAGGACGTCACAGGACTTGGCGAAGGTCAGGAGGTCGGCCGCGCTTTTGTCGTCTCCCAACTGGACGTCGGCGCAGACCAGCGCCGCGCTGTCGGTGGCTGAACCAGCCAGCACGCGAAAGTTCACCCCCAAGGCGATCCCCGCCTGGTGGGTCATCCGGGCCAGTTGGCCGCCCCCTACCATTCCCACGGAGGGCAGGGGCCGATTACGCTCACTCACGTTGCCTCAACTCTTCACGGTGTGATGCGAAACGGGGCTGAGCGACGCCGTCAGCCGCCGATGGGGTGCCCTCGAAATTCTAGTAACGACCTCGGAAAGAAGCGGGACGGCTCTTGAGACTGCTCACAGCGCTCTACCGGCGCTTTTCCCACCTGGTACACGAGTTGGCCAAGTTCGGAACTGTGGGTGCTGTGGCCTACGTCGTCCAACTCACCCTGACCAACCTGTTCTGGTGGGGCCTCGGAATGCCGGAGTTGGGCGGTCAGGCGCTGGGAACCTTCTGCGCCACCGTGGTGACCTTTCTGGGCAACCGATTCTGGACCTTCAGCCACCGGGTACGGTCGAGTCTGTCGCGCGATTACCTCGTGTTCTTCGTGCTCAACGGGGTGGGGATACTCATTCAGCTCAGTTGCCTCTGGGTGACCGTGGACCTCCTCGGGTTGGACGGACCGCTGGCGCGCAACATCGGCGGCAACGTGATCGGTGTCGGCATCGGAACGCTGTTCCGATTTTGGTCCTATAAGAAATGGGTTTTTCGCTCACCCGAAAACTACCCTCATCTCGCGGCCTGAGGCACGGCTGTCCGATCACCGCGCCACTGCGGCGCTGTGGCACCGTGATCGGGTGACCAGCGCTCTGAACAGGCCTTGCGCATTTTAGGTCAACCCTTGCTCAACCGGCGCGCAGGATAGGGAAAACCTTGCCGTTCGACTTACGATCAGGGCATGACCTGCGTGTTGCTGGCCGAAGACGACAGCTCGATCTCTGAACCGCTGGCTCGTGCGCTGCGGCGAGAGGGATACACGGTTGAGATCACTATCGAGGGTGTGGAAACGCTGGAACGCGCCCGCACCGGCGACCCCGATCTCATCGTGCTCGATTTGGGCCTACCGGAATTGGACGGTCTTGAAGTCTGTCGTCGGCTGCGCGCCGAAGGGCACGGCACTCCGGTGCTGATCCTCACCGCGCGCGCCGACGAAGTCGACACCGTCGTCGGCCTGGATGCCGGCGCTGACGATTACGTGACCAAACCATTCCGGCTTGCCGAACTCCTGGCGCGCGTGCGCGCCCTGCTGCGCAGGGGCGGGGCCGAGGTTCCCGTGGTGCACGGCGTCCGTATCGACAACGACTCCCGCCGCGCCTGGCTCGGTGAGCACGAACTTCAGCTCACGACCAAGGAGTTCGATCTCCTGCGCGTCCTGGTGCGCGACGCGGGCAAGGTCGTGACGCGCGAACAGATTATGCGGGAGGTGTGGGACACCAACTGGTGGGGCTCAACCAAGACACTCGACATGCACATCTCATGGCTGCGCCGCAAGCTCGGCGACGACGCGAACCAGCCCTCCTACATCACGACGGTGCGCGGAGTGGGATTCAGGTTCGAGCGAGAGTAGTGCCGGCCCACGACACGAGCATTCGCCCCGGCGCGGGGACGCGACGGGCGCGGTAGCGCGCGGGCAAGGAGTGACATTGCGCAGGCGGATGCTGTTCTCGACTCTCGTCGTGGCCATCATCGCGGTCATGCTGCTCGGCCTGCCGTTGGGGGCGCTGACCTATCAGAACGTCTATGGCGAAAACGTGGCCCAACTCGAACGCGAAGCCGAGGTCATCGCCGCCGACGCCGACTCGCAGTTTGAAGACGGGGGCGGCCTCGACCGCGAGCACTTCGCGCGGGTCTACCCCAATCGCCGCATCGAGATCACGCCGGCCGGCCGTTCCGAGCCCATCATCGTGGGAGGGCTGGACTACAACCCCAGAACCGACCACGCCTCCGCCGCGCTGGACGCCCAGGTCACCTCGCGCGAGGGCACGAGGGTGCACATCTGGCGCGGGATCGGCGGGGTGCGCGACAGCATCATCCGCGCCTGGATCGGCATCGCGTCACTGTCACTGCTGGCCATCGGAGTTGCCGTGGGGTTGGCGATGCTCCAGGCCCGCAGGTTGACCCTACCGCTGGTCGATCTGGCCGCCACCGCGGAACGCCTGGGGTCGGGGGTGGTAACCCCGTGGGGGCACCGCTACGGCATCCCCGAGGCCGACCGGGTCGCCGAGATCCTCGACCTGAGCGCCGAGCGCATCGCCGGACTCATCGCCACTGAACGCCACTTCGCCACCGACGCCTCCCACCAATTGCGCACCCCGCTGACCGCGCTGTCGATGCGGCTGGAGGAGATCATCGCCGAGGCCGACAACCCTGAGATCGTGCGGGAGGAAGGGGAAGCCGCCCTCTCCCAGACCGAGCGGCTCGTCGAGATCGTGGAGAGCCTGCTGGGACGGGCACGCAAGAGCCAAAACCCCGAAGTCGAGCCCGTTGACCTCGATCAATTGCTCAACCAGTTCATCGACGAGTGGGCGCCGATGTTCGCCCAGGCCGGGCGCGAGTTGCGGCTGACCGGCACCAGTGGCTTGACCGCCATGACGGTACCCACCGATCTCAACCAGATCCTGGCGACCCTGGTGGAAAACGCCTTCAAGCACGGAGCCGGCACCGTGACCATCCGACGGATGGAAGCCGGCCAAAGCGCGCGCATCGAGATCAGCGACGAGGGAGAGGGCATCCCCGAGGAACTGACCGCCCGCATCTTTGAACGCGAGGTCACCAGCGGCAACGGTACCGGTCTAGGGTTGTCGCTGGCCCGCCACATCGCCGAGTCGGGGGGTGCACGGGTCGAACTGGTCCACGCCCGCCCCACGACGTTCGCGGTGTTCCTACCGATCGGCACCGACGGGCTGTCGCGCGTCACCGGTCCTGTCTAGGTCCTGTTGTGCGAACGGCCGGTGGGGGGCTGTGGGGGTGTTCTTCGTTGGCTCGTGCCTTGATCGCCGCGCGATCTCGGCAGCCCGCGAAGCGCCGGCGGACGCGCTCACCCGCTTTTTCACCCACCGCCCGCTCGCGCCGCCCGTCCCCAAAACAGAACCTCGCTCCCCACGGTGCTGCGAAGGCTAGGCGGGCCTATCGAGCGTCGAACCCGGCGACCTCGGCTCCGATCGTGGTGGACTCACCGTGACCGGGGTAGACCACGGTCTCCTGCGGCAGGCACAACAGGCGCTCCCGGATCGACCGCCGGAGGGTGGCCGCATCGGAGTAGGAGCGGCCAGTGGCCCCGGGCCCGCCGTGACACAGCGTGTCGCCCGTGAACACCACCCCCGCCTCAGGGATGTGCAGGCAGACCGCGCCGGGAGCATGGCCGGGGGTGTGGATGACCCGCACCTCCACGTCGCCGGCTTGCAGCCGCTCGCCGTGCAGCAGCGGCGCGTCGGGCTCGCGGTGAGGGTAAACCATGCGCCACAGCGGCGCGTCGTCGGGATGCAGCAGGATAGGGGCGTCGGTGAGGTCGGCGAGCGCGCCTGCGGCGTTGATGTGGTCGTTGTGGCCGTGCGTACACACGATCGCCATCAGCTCGCGGTCACCAAGGGCGCGGGCTATCGCCTCGTAGTCGTGCGAGGCGTCGATCACCACTGCCGTACGCTCGTTACCGACGATCCAGACGTTATTGTCAACCTCCCAGTCGCCACCGTCGAGGCTGAACACTCCCGAGGTGACGAGCGTGTCAATCGGGATGGGAGGGGTCTCGGCCGTCATCAATGACTCACCCGTCTCTCTTCGTCGACGTCGTGGCCAGCACCTCAGAGACACCTCACGGCCGGCGTGGCCATCGCCCACGGGAATCGGCTCCGCTCACTATCGTGGCGCATCGAGCCGACCACGTGCCGGTACGTGAGACAAAAATCCGGCTAGCGCTCTGCGAAAGCTGAGCGCAAACACCCGGCGTCACCCCGTAGCGGAATCGGCCCCGGAGACGGCGAGACTGCGCCGCAATGCGTAGGGCTGAAGCTGGCCCAAGCCGTGGGCGTGGCGCGGCCGTGCGCTGACCACTTGGTAAGCGTTGTTGTCCTTGAGGAAGCCAGCGAGGTCCTCGTCGATGAGAACCGTACCTGGCCGCGCGAACGACGTGAGCCGGTTGGCGCGGTTGACCGTGGTCCCGAAGACGTCGCCCAACAGCGCGAGAACGGGGCCATAGGCGATGCCCACCCGCACATCGGGCACCTCCACGTGGGTCTTGATGCCATCGGCGAGCTGGAGCGCGATCTCGGCTGCGGGGGCGGCGGAGGTGGTGACGTAGAGGATCTCGTCGCCGAGTGTTTTGACGAGGCGGCCCCCGCTGGAAGCGACGACGTCGGCCGAGGTGGCCTCGAACTCCTCGACGACCTCAGCGAGTTCCATCTCGTCGAGCTCCCGGCTGAGGGTGGTGAACGAGACGAGGTCGGCAAACCCCACGAACAGCGGGAAGTAGTTAGGGGCGGCGTCCTCGCTGTTTTCCAAGACGGCGATGGTGCGCGTGGCCGAAGCAGCGACCTGACGGCGCCAGATATGCACGAGCAGGCGTTCGACGTCGGGCAGCAGATCTGCGGTCAACCCCACGAGCGAGCTCTCGTCGCCCTCGCCGGAGTCGGGTTGGGGAGCCGGAGTGAGGGAGGCGAGGATGCTGATCTGCCACTCGGCGAGTCGCGTCATCGTCTGTCCCATCGCCCGAGCCATGCGTACAGCGGCCTGCTCGTCGAGCGCGCCGCGGCTCAGCAGTCCAGCCGTCGTCCGCAGGGCGTCGATGTCACTGTCGGTGAATGCGGGGACGTCCTCGCCGCGCGTGGCAAACCCCAGCGCTCGCCAGATGCGGGTGGCGAACTCGTGTGTGACTCCAGCGCGCTGCACCGCCTCCTCGCGCGTGTAGAGCGCCTCGCCTCCCAACAGGGTGGCTTCGATCTCCTTGGGGTCGGGACGCGACGGCATAGGTTCTCTCGTGCATTCAGGGTCGGGGCGGCGAGCCGGTGAAGGACGGGCGCCGGCCGGAGGGGCACACGGCGCATGTGCGCGTGATTGCCGGTTTAGTACCTGTACACCCACCCCGTCAAGGACATTCAACGATGGGATCACCGCACGTGAGGAAGCGGAGAGGACCGACATAAGGCGCCGAGCACTCCAACCGTGGCCGCCTCCCCACGCTCATCCCCCGGTGTCGCTGCGGTCCGACTCGTCACTGGCGGAGGCGGAGCGCCGGTTCTCAGCGTCGACCAAGCGGTGCAGGTCGCTTTGGAACAGCTCCACCGATGGAATCCTGTCGAGGACCAGCTCCTCCTGCTCGGAATCAGTGCCCACGGAGAGCGTGCCCCGGCCCAGCAGCCGGTCGGCCAGCGTTGCGGAGGAGGAGACGTCACTGATCCGCGCCAGCGGCACGTCGCGGCCGTGCCGGGTGAGGACGCCGTAGCGGTGCAGCAGACGCCGGTCGGTTAGAAGGTAGCGGGTGTTCCACCAGCTCAGCAGCGGCGCCAGCCAGTAGACGAGCGCTGCCAGCGCGGCGATACCGACCACCACATAGGAGGCCCACACCGACCACTGCTCTTGACGGGCCGACAGCAGCCACAGCAGGGCGCCCGCCACCGCAACGATCGCCGCGAGCACCGCGAAACAGCCCAGCACATCCGTCCAGTGACGCCGGACGACGCGCACCAGTCGCTCGTCTTCAGCCAGGTAGCGGGAAACGCTGGACATACCCTCATCTTGGCACAACCGTGCCGTTGGCGCCCTACTCGTCTCAGCCGGCCCTAGCCGTGATGCCCCGGCACGTTGGTGACAGGCCGACACGCCTGTGGCGGCGGTGGAAAACAGGAGAGGGCCTTCGGCGCGGTGTGGCTTTGGCTTGAGGAGGTCACGAGGCGTTTCCCGTCGCTCGTGCCTCGATCGCTGCGCGATCTCGGCAGCCAAGGGTGGGCTACGTCTGGGGTGAACGCCTCAGCAGAGCACACAACCCCCTCCAACCGCCCGCAGGGTGGTGGGCTACGTCTGGGGTGAACGCCTCAGCAGAGCACACAACCCCCTCCAACCGCCCGCAGGGTGGTGGGCTACGTCTGGGGTGAACGCCTCAGCAGAGCACACAACCCCCTCCAACCGCCCGCAGGGTGGTGGGCTGCGTCTGGGGTGAACGCCTTAGCCTGGAGCTACATTTCCGCTGCCTTACGGGGCGCGTGGAGGTCGAGGAGCGCCGTCACCTGACGCTGCACTCTCGAGGCCGCCTCCTGCCACAGCGCGACTATGCCAGCCTGCCACCCTCCCGAAAGGTCGCCTCCCGCCACAGAGCGACCATGCCGTTCGAGGCCATGTCAGGGGAGGCCGTACCCGTTACCGGGTTCCGAGTTGCCGCAGCGTTTCTTCGCCTCCGGTGGCTGCCTGTATCTGTTCACCTCATCTGTTCGCCTCACCTCAACAACCAACACTTCTCATATCACCTCAACGACCGCGCTCCCGGGCTGCCGAGATCGCGCAGCGATCGAGGCACGAGCGAACGAAAACACCCCCACGGCCGCCGCCCCAGCGCTTCGAAAAACAGAACCTAACCGGTCCGTTCGTCGGGCCGCACGTGGACCACGTCCCCGGCCGTCAGTGGGATCTGCCCTCCAGCCCCGTGAGCGTCGTGCGATTGGAGCACCAGGCGCCCCTCAGCGTCGATATCGGTGGCCACCCCGGTCCGCAGAGACTGGTCGGGCAGGTGAACGTGCACGTCGCGGCCGATCGTCGCGCACTGCTGCCGGTACTCCGCGGCCAAGCCGCACGCTTCGGCGTCTCCCCCGGCCCGCTGCCATTGTCCGTAGCGTTCGGCAAAACCGCGCAGCACGGCGCGCAACAGCGGGTCGCGGTCAAGGCAGCCGGCCTCGGCATGGGCGAGCGAGGTGGCAGCGGCCGAAGGAAGCTCCTCGGCGGTTTGCGAAACGTTGAGCCCCATACCGACGACGATGGCCACGGACCCGCCAGTCTCGGTCACGGCCTCGCTGAGGATGCCGGCGAGTTTACGTTCGTCCAACAGGACGTCGTTGGGCCACTTCAAGCGGGCCCTCACCCCAGCGACACGGTCCAGTGCGGCCACGGCGGCGCTCCCCATGAGCAGGGGCAACCATCCGTAGCTGGTGGGGTGCGGCCCCGGGCGCACCAGGACCGAGAACGTCAAAGCGGCGCGCGGGGGGGTCTGGAACGAGCGGTTGAGCCGCCCCCGACCGGCCGTCTGGTGTTCGGCGACGAGGACGCTCCCCTCGGGGGCGCCGGCGTGGGCGCGGCGGGCGAGTTCGGTGTTGGTCGACTCCAGTGCGTCGACGACCTCGATTTCGCGCCACAGTTCGCCCGCCCCTAAGAGTGCGCGCCGCAGCGCGGACTGGCGCAGCGGAGGACGATCCAGGTCGGTGTAGGGCGACGAGGCCGATGAGGTGGGAAAACCTGGTACCTCAGTCACCTGGAGTCACCTTGACCTCCCCGGGACGGCCCGGCCGGCAGGCCGGGAAGCACTGGTGGGGACGGGCATGCCGCTGCCCGCCATCTTGCTCGGACGACGGTGGGTGCGCCGGCAGCGCGCGGCGGCGGGGAGGCGCCGCGGCCCGCTGCTGCCCCGGCGGGGCCGGCGGGGCCAGATGTGACAGCACGGGAGCTCCCCTCACGCGGTCGGCTGCGCTCCACTATCCCCCCGAGGCGCGCCGGGCTCACCTGGCGGCGCCGGGGAGGACGGTGGTCTCTCCATTCAACCGTGCCGGCGCCACCACCCGTGCCGGGGTGCCGCTGTGTTTTTCGTCGAGCGCGACTGGGGCCGGCCGACGATGCCGCCCGTCGCGGCGCCCGCCGGGACGGGCCCGGGCGGCGGAGGGCGCGGGTGGCGGAAGTGGGCTCCCGCCACCCGCGGCTGACCCTCGGCGCGGGGCTCAGCCGGTGTTTTGCAGGCCGGCGGCGACGCCGCTGACCGAGAGCAGCAGCAGCCGTTCCAGGTGGCTGCGGTTGGTCTCGGACAGCTCTTCGGCCGTTTCGGAACGCAGCGCCTCCAAAGCACGCAACTGTAGGTGAGACAGTGCATCAACGTAAGGGTTGCGCAGGTCGACGGCGCGGGAGAGCACGCGCCGGTTCTCTAGGAGACGCTCGTGGCCGGTGACCTTGAGCACCAGCTCGCGCGTGCGGTCGTACTCGTCGAGGACCAGCTCGGTGAGGTCGGGGCGCCCACCCAGCGCCAGGTAGCGCTCAGCGATCGCGCGATCGGTCTTGGCCAGACTCATCTCGGCGTTGTCGAGCAGGGAGGCGAACAGCGGCCATTCGGCGTAGGCACGCCCCAGCTCCTCAAGATCGTTCACGGCGGCGAGCCCGGTCCCCAGCCCGTACCATCCGGGCAGGTTGATCCGGGTCTGGCTCCACGCGAACACCCACGGGATGGCGCGCAGGTCGTCGAGCCCCCGAGCGGCTGAGCGCCGCGAGGGACGCGAGCCCAGCCGTAGCTCGCCAAGCTCCTCCAGCGGGCTGATGCGGGAGAACCATTCGGCGAAGGCGTCGCTGTCGATCAGGTGACGGTAGGCCTCGTGGGCGGCTGCGGCGATCCGGTCGGCCGTGTCACGGAACCGATCGGCAGCCGCGGCGGTGTGCTCCTGCACCGTGTGGGTGGAGGCCATGAGGACGGCGTGGCCCACCTGCTCGATGTGGCGCTGGGCGATGGCGGGCTGGCCATAGCGGGCGAAGATGACCTCGCCCTGTTCGGTGACCTTGAACCGTCCAGCCACCGAGCCCGGCGCCTGGGCCAGCACGGCGCGGTTGGCCGGGCCGCCGCCGCGGCCCAACGCGCCACCGCGGCCGTGGAAGAGGGTGAGCTTGACGTCGTTGGCGCCGGCCCAGCGGGTCAGCTCGGCCTGAGCGTCGTAGAGTCGCAGCGTAGCGCTGACGGGCCCCACGTCCTTGGCGGAGTCGCTGTAACCGAGCATGACCTCCATGCGGCGCCCGGTGTCTTTGAGCCGCTGCTGCATCTCGGGTAGCTCCAGCATGCCGCCGAGCACGGTCGGCGAAGCTGCGAGGTCGGCGCCGGTCTCGAACAGGGGGATGACGTCCAGGACGGGAGCTTGCCCCTCGGGGAGCGCGTGGCGGGCGAGCTCGTAGACAGCGGCGATGTCATCTGCCGAACGGGTGAAGCTGACAATGTAGCGGCGGCAGGCGTCGACGCCGAAACGCTCCTGAATCCAGGCGATCACGCGCAGCGTGGCCAAGACCTCTTGGGTGCGCTCTGAGAGCTCACCCCCGGCGCGCACTTCCTGCAACGCCTGGGCGTGTACGGCGCTGTGCTGGCGGATCTCCAGCTCGGCCAGGTGAAACCCGAACGTCTCGGCTTGCCAGATGAGGTGCTGCAACTCGCCGTAGGCTTGGCGCGTCGCTCCGGCTTGGGCCAGCGAGTCCTGCACCATACGCAGATCGGCCAGGAACGCTTCCGGGCCGGAGTAAGCCAGGTCGGCGTTGCGTTCGCGGGTGGCGCGCAGCCGCTCGGTGGCAAACATCAGGAACTGGCGGTGGGGCTCGTTGGGCGAGCGGGTCAGGATCTCCGACACCAGGCGGGGGTGACCGGCTTGGGCACTGTCGAGGGCGTGGCGTAGCGCCTCGCTGGGGGGTGTGAGGTTGCCGTAGAGGGTGAGAGTGCGCCCGACCCGTTCGCAGGTGTTTTCCAGAGCGCGCAGCACGTGCTCGGACTGGATCGAGATGGCCTCGCGGGTGACCTCGTGGGTGACGAACGGGTTACCGTCGCGGTCGCCGCCGATCCAGCTTCCGTAGCGGACAAAGGGTTTGGCCATGGTGGGGCGTAGGCCGGTTCCCTCGGGGTCGAGTGCGGCATCGAGCGTGCGGTACACCTCGGGGATGACTTGGAAGATCGTCTCGTCGAAGGCCGACATCGCCGTGCGCACTTCGTCAAGCGGATCGAGCTTGGTGTAGCGCAACTGCGACGTGCGCCAAAGCAGGTCGACCTGTTCTGTGAGGCGCCGCCGGGATTCGGCGGCCTCGCTACTGCCGGGGTGGGAGCTGTTGAACCGCTCCAGTTGCTCACTCACCCGCAGGATCGCCGTGGACACCGCGCGCCGCCGCGCCTCGGTGGGGTGGGCCGTCAGCACGGGGTGGAACTCCATGCCGGCGACGAGCTCCCCTAGCCGCTGCTCCCCTTCGTCTTCACGGATGGAGCGTACGGCCGCGGCCAATGATTCGGGGGGTGGGTTGTCGGCGTCGTCGCGCTCGCGCAACGACCGGATGCGGTTGTGTTCCTCAGCCAGGTTGACAAGGTGAAAGTAGACGGTGAAGGCGCGCGCGACCTGTTTCGCGCGCTCCAACGGCCACGACGCGATGAGATCGGTGATCTCATCGCCGGTGACCGATCCGTCTCTGGCGCCGATCACGGCGCGTCGTAGCCGCTCGACGTCGGCCAACAGGTCGTCACCGCCACTTTCGGCCAGGACCGTCCCGAGCATCTCGCCGAGCAGGCGGACATCGCCGCGCAGCCGGTCGGGCATCTCCTGGCGGGCAGTGTCGCGTTCCGCGCTAACCACTGTCATAGGGCTACCCTATCTGGATTGGTCTGTACCATTTCATCTCAGGTCACCTGGGAAATCGGTCTTGGCCAGGTGGGTTCCAGGCGTGATCGATGCGACGTCCGCACAACCACACTGTTCTCCTTAACCTTCTCCTTAACCTGCTGGCGACAGGGGAATCTTTGGGAAGGGTCACACTTCCCCCTTGATCCGGGGTGACCAGGAGCTCCATCGAGACGGCAAATCTGAAAACAACTGTGCCCCCAAATGCGGACGTGCCGGTGCTCGGGTCTACCCTGAGGCGGTATGGCGACTGAAGCTCCTGAGCCGTTGCCCGCGGCGGAGATTGACATTCATACGACGGCGGGAAAGCTCGCTGATCTTGAGCGGCGTCGGTATGAGGCGGTGCATGCTGGTTCACAGCGCGCGGTGGACAAACAGCATGCCAAGGGCAAGATGACCGCGCGTGAGCGCATCGACGCGCTGCTGGACCCGGGGTCGTTTGTGGAACTGGATGCCTTGGCGCGACACCGGTCGGTGAGTTTTGGCCAAGAGCAGCATCGCCCCTACGGGGACGGGGTAGTAACGGGCTACGGCACGGTCGAAGGCCGGCCGGTAGCGGTGTTCAGCCAGGACTTCACCGTCTTTGGCGGCTCGCTGGGAGAGGTCTTCGGCGAGAAGATCGTCAAGGTGATGGATCACGCGCTGCGAACGGGGTGCCCGGTGGTGGGCATCAACGATTCGGGAGGTGCGCGGATTCAGGAAGGGGTCGCGGCACTGGGGCTGTATGCCGAGATCTTCAAGCGCAACGTGCACGCCTCAGGGGTGATCCCACAAATCTCGCTGGTGTTGGGCCCATGCGCCGGCGGCGCGGTGTATTCGCCGGCGATCACCGATTTCGTGGTGATGGCCGACGAGACCTCGCACATGTTCATCACCGGCCCCGATGTCATCAAGACGGTCACCGGCGAGGACGTGGGCTTTGAGGAGTTGGGCGGGGCGCGTTCCCACAGCTCCCGCTCGGGGGTGGCCCACTACATGGCCACCGACGAGGCTGATGCGTTCGACTACGTGAAGGCGTTGTTGGCCCACCTGCCAGGCAACAACCTGGAGGACCCACCGGTATACGAGGCCCCTGAAGCAGGGCTGGAGGTCGACGCGACCGACCGGGAACTCGACGAGTTCATGCCCGACTCGGCCAACCAGCCCTATGAGATGCGCACTGTGATCGGACACGTGCTCGACGAGGGCGACTTCATCGAGGTGCAGGCACAGTTCGCCCCGAACATGGTGGTGGGGTTCGGCCGCGTCGAGGGACACCCGGTGGGGGTGGTGGCCAACCAGCCGATGAGTTTCGCGGGCACGTTGGATATCGACGCCTCGGAGAAGGCGGCGCGGTTCGTGCGCACCTGTGATGCGTTCAACGTGCCGGTGCTGACGTTCGTGGACGTGCCGGGGTTCCTGCCGGGAACCGACCAGGAGTGGAACGGCATTATTCGGCGGGGGGCCAAGCTGATCTACGCCTACGCCGAGGCGACGGTGCCGCTGGTGACGGTGATCACCCGCAAGGCCTACGGCGGGGCCTATGACGTGATGGGCTCCAAGCATCTGGGCGCTGACGTGAACCTGGCCTGGCCCACGGCCGAGATCGCGGTCATGGGCGCCCAAGGAGCCGTCAACATCGTGCACCGGCGCGCGTTGGCCGAAGCCGAGGATGTGGAGGCCGAGCGGGCACGGTTGATCAGTGAATACGAGGATGCGCTGCTCAACCCCTACAGCGCGGCTGAGCGGGGCTATGTGGACGCGGTGATCCTGCCCAGCGAGACGCGCAGCGCCGTCACACGGGCACTGCGGTCGCTGCGCAACAAGCGCAAACAGTCCCTGCCCAAGAAACACGGAAACATCCCACTGTGATGAGCACTGCCGAACCGGACGCTGCCCCGTTACTACAGATCGTGCGGGGCGATGCCACTGCCGAGGAGATCGCGGCCCTGACCGCGGCGCTCACCGTGCGCGCCCAGGCCGCCGGTGACCAGGCCGGTACCGACGCCACCCGCACGCCACGCTCGGCCTGGAAAGACCGATCGGCCCTGCTACGCGGCCACCCGCGCCCCGGACCGGGAGCGTGGCGGAGAAGTTTCCACCCCTCCTAACCACACCTGCCGTGCCAGCCCCCAACCAGCACAGGACAGGCTCGACTCCGGCCCACCGGAGGCATGCCCAGCCAACCGGCCTATCCCGGGACGCCCCGCCGAGCGGGCCCACCGCCACCCGCGGTCGACCCGGCGGGGGATGCGCTCACCGGGCCGACCCACTGTTTCCGAGGGATTGTCCCGCTTCTTTCTAGACTTGCCATGACCAGGCCCGATAGACCGGCCGAGGCCGTGTACCAGGAGGAATGTCGACCGTGCGTAAAGTTTTGATCGCCAACCGGGGTGAGATCGCGGTGCGGGTGGCACGGGCGTGCCGGGACGCGGGCCTGGCCAGCGTCGCGGTCTACGCCGAGCCCGACCTGGACGCCCTGCATGTTCAGGTCGCCGACGAGGCCCACGCGCTGGGCGGGACCACACCCGCCGAGTCCTACCTCGACATCGACAAGCTACTGGCGGTGGCTGCCCAGACCGGCGCCGACGCGGTCCACCCCGGCTATGGGTTTTTGGCCGAAAACGCCGACTTCGCCCAAGCGGTGCTGGATGCCGGCCTGACCTGGATCGGCCCGCCTCCGGCGGCGATCCGCTCGCTGGGCGACAAGGTCGCGGCGCGCCACATCGCCGCCGGTGTGGGCGCGCCGTTGGCGCCGGGCACTCCCGACCCCGTGGCCACCGCCGCCGAGGTCGAGGCCTTCGCCGCCGAGCACGGCCTGCCGATCGCGATCAAGGCCGCCTACGGCGGCGGCGGGCGCGGTCTCAAAATCGCCACCACCATGGCCGAGGTCGCCGAGGCGTTCGACTCGGCCACCCGCGAAGCCCAGGCCGCTTTCGGACGCGGCGAATGCTTCGTGGAACGCTACCTGCAACGCCCCCGTCACCTGGAAACCCAGTGCCTGGCCGATACCCACGGCCACGTCGTCGTGGTCTCCACCCGCGACTGCTCGTTGCAGCGGCGCCACCAAAAACTCGTCGAAGAGGCGCCCGCCCCCTTCCTCACCGCCGAGCAGGAGCGCCTGCTCGCCCAAGCCTCCAAAGACATCCTGGCTCAAGCCGGCTACGTGGGCGCGGGCACCTGTGAGTTCCTGCTGGCCGCCGACGGCACGATCTCGTTTCTGGAGGTCAACACCCGCCTACAAGTCGAACACCCCGTGACCGAAGAGGTCACCGGCATCGACCTGGTGCGCGAGATGCTGCGCATCGCCGAAGGCGAGCCCCTGGGCTATGACGATCCCACCCCGCGCGGGCACTCCATCGAGTTGCGCATCAACGCCGAAGACCCCGGCCGCAACTTCCTTCCGGCGCCCGGCACCATCACCGCGTTGAACCTGCCCGGCGGCCCCGGCGTGCGCGTGGACACCGGCTGCCACACCGGCTTCACCGTTCCCGCCGCCTTCGACTCGCTGGTGGCCAAACTCATCATCACCGGCGCCGACCGCACCCAAGCCCTGCAACGCGCCCGCCGCGCCCTGGCCGAACTGCGCGTTGCGGGCATGCCCACCGTCGTCCCCTTCCACCAGGCCGTGCTGGACGAGCCGGCCTTCACCGCCACCACCGGTGCGGACTTCACCGTCCACACCCGCTGGATCGAGACCGAGTTCACCAACACCATCGCCCCCTACGACCACGCCCCGGCCGAGGCCGAACCCGCTCCACGCACCCGCATGACCGTGGAGGTCGCGGGCAAGCGCCTAGAGGTCACCCTGCCCGCCGAACTCGCCACCCCCGCGCCCGGCGGCGCCAAGAGCAAAGCACGCACCCCTAGCCGCCGCACCACGAGCAACACCGCGGGTGCCGCTGCCTCCGGCGACACCCTCACCAGCCCCATGCAGGGCACCGTCGTCAAAGTCACCGCCGAGGAGGGCCAACTCGTCGCCGAAGGCGACACCATCGTCGTCATCGAGGCCATGAAGATGGAGCAGTCGCTGAGCGCCCACAAAGCCGGCACGGTCACCGGCCTCAACCTCGCCCCCGGCGACCCCCTCACCAACGGCGCCACCATCTGCGAAATCAAGGATTCTTAGCGGGAACGGTCGGCTGGCGGCAGCGGCGGACGCAGCGAGTCGGTCGCTGCTGCCGCACGCTCTATAACCTGTTGCCGGCAACAGGAATTCACTCATTACTTTCGCGCTCCGGTGGGAACCGTGCACCCACGAGATCCGATGGCGAAATCGGAAATTCCATACCGCCCCCGACAGGTCACCAAAAATACTCTTCCCCCGGTTGAAAAATTCTGCCGAACACCCGCATTGAGCAGGCATAATCAGTCCAGCGAAGGGGAATGAGATTGGCATGAACAACACACTGCAATTCCGCAAGTCCAGCTACAGCTCTCTCCCCGACGGATGCGCCTGCGTCGAGGTCGCCGATACCGACGGCACCTCGGCCGTGCGCGATTCCACGCGCATATCCGACGGCCACCTACCATTCTCGTCCGCGGAATGGGCCGCGTTCGTTCACGCCGTGAAATCCGAAGAACTGTAGTAAGCCACTTTCGATCCCGACAGTCGACGTGACCAAAATGGGAACATCGGGCATTCACCAACCCGGATTCCGCTGTTAAGATGCCCCCTGTGTCTCTCGGTAGCAGAATGGCCACGTTGGCGTTGACAGTGGTGGTGGCGGTGCCGCTTCTGCCCGGCGCAGCCGTTGCGGAAACGGCACCCGCCACGCCCGCGGCTCCTTCCTCTTCTGCGCAACAAACCGAAGAGTTCACGAGCGCGCCCGCCTATTTCGCCGCCCGACTCGCCGAGGACGAGATCTTCATCAGCGACCACCTGGCCGGGCGATACGACCGCGCCGAACTCGCCGCGAAGCTGCGCAGCACCGTCTCGGAGCTAAACGTCCCCTTCTACGTCCTCGTCCTGCCCACGAGATTCCATCCGCCGAGGGACGAAGAACTGCTGGCCGCCGTACACGACCGGCTCGGCGCGGAGGGCCTCTACCTCCTTCTCGACGCGGAAGGCCCCTCGGTGCACGCCAACACCTACGGAGTGAGCGTGCCCGCCGATGACGCGGCCAGAGCAGCCCGGTTCGATGACGAGCTCACCCACGAGTCCACCCCCGAGGAGACCGCCCGCCGGTTCGTCGATGTCGCACTGTCGGAAGATCCGGCCGCCATCGCCGAGAAAACGGTCGCGCAGTGGCGAGCCGAGCAGGACCGGCGGCAGGAGTCGGAGGAGGGGTCCTTCGTCGACACGTTTGGCCCCAGTTGGGAAGAGGACGCCTCCCTGCGGGGCGCTGTCATCGGCTTCCTGAGCGGCACCGCGTTGACCTGGCTGGCCTTCATCGCCATCTGGATGCGGTCCTCCTTCGCCGGCCGGGCTGACCTCGCTTCCCCGCGCCGGCGTCTCGCCCGCCCCGCGAGCTCGTGGCCGCGCCGATGACCGCCGATCTCCGCGCTCGCACCCACCGCCGCCGCCCGTTGGCTGTCGCGGCGGCCGTGCTGTGCCTGTGCGCGCCAGTGGGGACCACTCCCGCATGGGCAACCCAGGAGACTCCGGCGAAACCACTCACGACCGAGCCGCCCTATGTCACCGACACCTCGCGCGTCGAACGATTCGCCGCGGGACTACGGGACTCGCCGCTGTATGTGGACCCGGAGGTGGCGAGCGTGCTTCCAGCGGGAGAGCGCGCCCCGATCGAAGAGAAACTGGCCGAAAGCGACGTCCCGCTCCGAGTACTCGTGGCGTCCTCCTCCAGACACTCGGCCGCGCAGGGGGAACGCGACGTCGTGCTGCACGCCCTCCACCACCTCCTCGACGAGGACGCGGTCTACGTCCTGGTCGAGCCCCACTTCTCCTTCTGCGAGGTGACGGTGATCGCTTTCGGCGTGCCCGTCTCCAATGATGCGCTTGAGGACATCGAGGACCTCTCCCGCGAGGACCTGTCGGCCACCGAGACCCTCGGGCGGCTCGCCTCCGGTGTAGCCGCCGCTCCGGACGCTTCGCCGGCCGCGCCGGACCTGCCCTACGCCGTATGGGAACTCACCGACGACAGCGAAGAAGCCGGCGAGGAGGACGGGTCCTCCGACGAGGCGGAGGGCTGGGTCACCGGCCTGCTCTTCTTCTGCATCGGAGCAGTGTGCGCGCTGCTCACACTTGCCCTGTTCAAGGTGGTCAGCAGTAGCGCGGCACGGGGGGCACGCCGGTTCGGCGTCGTCTTGGACCGCCCCGAACGCAGCGGGGAGGCGGGCCGTCCGCACGAGGCCGCCCGCAACCGGGACGCCCCGCGACGCCCCGCACCGGGCTGGCTCAGCAACACCCTGAACAGAGAGCTGGCCGCGCTCAACCGCGAACTGGAGCAGGCTCCCCAGGACCACCCGGCGCGCCAGCGCGCCGTGAACACCGTGGACGCCGTTGGCCTCCTCATAGGTGAGAGCTCCGACTCCCTGGACCTGGTGGGAGCCGTGGTCCTGGTCCGTGACGCCCGGCAGTCGCTGGCCGCTCCGGAAAAAGGCACCTGGCCGGTGTGCATGGTCAACCCCCTGCACGGCAAAGCCTCGGTGGGGTCCACGGCGCGGCTGCCCACCGTCGGCAAGGTCAAGGTGTGCGCCCGCTGCGGCGTCGTGCCGGAGCAGAAACTACTGGACCACCGCGTGCTGCAAGTACAGCACGCGGGCTCGTGGGTGCCCCACTACGAACTGGACCGTTTCTGGGTGCAGGTGCGCTACGGCGACCGGGTCGAGAACTTCCCGGAACGGGTGTTGGAGGAACTGGGTGTGCATTAATCGCCGAACCACCGCCCGGGCTGCGGCCCTCCTGCTCATCGCGGCCGGCTACCTGGTCCTGGCCGGCCCTGCCGCCGCCGGCACGGGTGCCGACAGCACCAGCGGCGCGGACAGTGCCGCCAATGCGGGAGAAGAGAGCGTTGCGGCGCAGATCGCGCGTTCCCTGGAGGCGTCACCCGTCTACGTCGACCCCTCGCTGAGCGACTCGCTGCCTCAGGATCGGCGGGAGGCGCTGGCGGAGCGCATCGACCGCAGCGATGAGCCCGTCTACGTCGTCCTCGTGCCGGTGGTCAACGGCGACACCTGGGAGGGGGACCCGCGTCAGCTCGTCAGCGCCGTACACGACCGCTTGGGCATCTCCGAAGGCCATTACCTCGCGCTACGCGGGTCGAACCTGCAAGGGGTCGACGTTCCGCTCAGCGGCAGCGACGCCGGCGTGAGTGCCTCGGCGGGCGCGCTGGCCGCCGCCTACGAGACCGACTTCGCCAGTGTCCCGCTGGCCGATCTGCTCAACCGCGCCGTGGAGGTGACGGTCTCCGGACGCGCTGCGGAGCTCGCCGACCAGGCCGAGGCCGACTACCAGGCGCGTAACCCCGACCCGCCCGCTGAGGACACCGGCGAAGGGGCCACCCCCTCAACCGCCGAGCGAAACGCTTCCGATCTGGCCATGGTCGCCGCCATCGCCGCCGGCGTGGCTGTACTGGCCGCGGCCGGGATGGGCCTGCTGCTGTGGCGGCGCCGCCCCCGGCGGATCAACCTGCCCGATCTTCCCCAGCACGCGGCCTTCGACAACGCCGACCAGGCGCGGGTGGCCGAACTCACCAGCCAAGCCGAACGCGAACTGGTGACCGTGGGCGAGCGGCTGCGCGAGGCGCGCACCGAAGACATGCGCGGCCAGGCCGGCAAGTCCTACCAGCGCGCCCTGGACGCCTACCAAGCCGCCGGAAAGGCGTTCAGCGAGATCAGCGACGCCCAGAACGAGCAGGCCGACCAGAACGATCTAGCCAATCTGGCGGGAACGCTGGTGCTGCTGGACATGTGCGAAGACTGCCTGGCCACCGCCGAGGCGCGCCGCGATGGTCGCAGTCTCCCCAAGCCGCGCGCGCACTGCTACGCCAACCCGCTGCACGGGACCCGCACCAAGCCCACCGAGTGGCGCGCACTGGGCAGCCGGCGCACCATCACGGTGCCGCTGTGCGGTGCGTGCGCCGACGCGGTGCGGCGCCACGCCCGGCCGACGGCCCTGCCGGTAGTCCACGATGGCGAGGAGATCGCCTACTACGAGGTGCCCGCACAGCACAGTGTGTGGTCCGACACCGGATTCGGTGCGCTGCGCGGCGATCTCATCGAACGTGTCCTGCGCGGTGATCTGCGACACAGTCGCGTCTAAGCCCCGTGGGGCCCACAGGCCGGCCCAATCGCGCGCGAGCAGGCTCCGGCAGACCGTAGTGGGCAGTGGTGGGCCGCTCTGGGGGGAGGTGGGAGAAGCCGCCGGGCTACCGCTGGCCCCTCAACAGGAGTCAACTGCTGGTCACTCGGGAACCATCTCCCCACCGCCGTTCGTCTCATCAGGAGAGTAGGGAGGCGAGAGGAACGGTTATGTTGCGCCGCTTGGTTGTACCGGCCCTGCTGAGTGCGGGTGCCGCTGTCATAATGTCGGCCGCGCCCGCCAGCGCGGCCGAAGCTCCCGGCGCCGGCCAAGTGGCCGACGCACTCGAAAACAACAACGTCTACGTCGATCCAGGCGTCACTACCGCTGATTTTCCCGAGGCTGAGCGCGACGTCTTGAGCCAGGCCGCGGCCGAGGCGTCGAGCCCCACCTACTACGTGGTGCTGCCCACCGGGACCTTCAACTCGGAGAGCAGTGTCGACAGCTTCATCTCCCAAGTCCAAGACGAGGTGGGCGAGGGGACCTACGCGACCATGGCCGGATCTGAGGCGATGGTCGTCACTTCCTCTTCCCTAAGCGACGCCGAAGAGGAGCAGGTCCGGGACCTGGCGATCCAGGAAGGCAACGGCAACCTGGTCGACTCGCTTGCCGCGGTTCCCGATGTCGTGGAAGAGCAGGAGGCCGCCTCGTCGGCGGCGGCGATCTTCGGCATGGTGCTGCTGGGCCTGCTCGCGCTGGCCGTAGCCGGCGGTGGCTACTTCGTCTACACCGCCCGCAAGAAGCGCGAGGCCAAGCGGGCTCGGGAGCTGGCCGAGATCAAGCAGATGGCCGCCGAGGACGTCACCCGGCTGGGCGAGGACATCGCCAGCCTGGAGATCGACCTGACCAAAGTCGACGAGCCCACGCGCACCGACTACACCCACGCGATGGACTCCTACGACCAGGCCAAGAGCCAGCTCGACACCATCGAGCGCGCCGAGGAGATCCAGCGGGTCACCAACGCCTTGGAGGACGGCCGCTACTACATGACGGCCACGCGCGCGCGGCTCAACGGCGATCCGGTGCCCGAACGCCGGGCGCCTTGCTTCTTCAACCCGCAGCACGGCCCCTCACAGCAGGATGTGATGTGGGCACCGCCGGGGGGAACGTCGCGTTCGGTGCCGGCGTGCGCGGCCTGCTCGCGCGCGGTGCTGGCGGGTGGCGACCCCGATGTGCGCATGGTCGAGGTCGGTGGCCACCGCCGTCCTTACTACGACGCCGGTCCCGCCTATGCTCCCTACGCCGGTGGCTACTTCGGCATGGACATGATGATGGGCATGTTCACCGGCATGATGATGGGGTCCATGATGGGCTCGATGATGGGCGCCGGCATGGGTGACATGGGCGGCGACATGGGTGGCGACATGGGCGGTGACTTCGGAGGTGACCTGGGCGGCGGAATGGACTTCGGCGGGTTCGACTTCTGATCCGCCGAGGCACCGCGCCCCGCCTCGCCGCCAGACCCCGGCCCTGTGGCCGGGGTCTTCGCATGTCGCGGCCAGCTCGCGGCCAGGGTGGGGCGGCGCTGTGCGGCCACCGGCTGCCCGGTGGTCGCGCGGGGACGGGCGCGGCTATTCGGGGCTGGCCTGCATGAGCGAGCGAGCCGCCTCGGTGACGCTTCCCGACAGCGACGGGTAGACCGAGAAGGTGTGGGCGAGGTCGTCGACCGTGAGGCGCTGCTGTACGGCGATGGAGACGCCGAGGATCAGTTCGCTGGCGCGCGGGCCGATGATGACACCGCCCAGGACGATCCCGGTGTGCTGGCGGCAAATGAGTTTGACGAAACCGTCCTTGGTGCCGTGCATCTTGGCGCGCGGGTTGGTGTCGAGCGGCAGGTTCACCACTCGGGCGTCGACGCGGCCCGACTCCACGTCGGCCTCGCTGACACCCACGGCAGCCAACTCCGGGTTGGTGAACACGGTGGAGGCCACCGTCGACAGCTTCAACGGTGCGACGGCCTCGCCCAGGGCGTGCCACATGGCGATACGGCCCTGCATGGCGGCGACAGAGGCGAGCATGTTGACGCCGGTGCAGTCACCGGCGGCGTAGACTCCGGCGGCGGTGGTGCGCGACACGCGGTCGACCTCGATGAACCCGCCCTTGTCGAGCCGGACGCCGATCTCCTCCAGGCCGAGGTTGGTGGTGTTGGGGACCATGCCCACCGTCATGAGGCAGTGGCTGGCCTCCACGGTGCGGCCGTCGGCCAGGTTGACCACGACGCCGCCGTTGGTGCGCGTCACCGACTCGGCACGGGAGTTGCCCAGCACGGTCATCCCGCGGCGTTGGAAGACCCCTTCGAGTACTTCGGCGGCGTCGGAGTCCTGGGTGGGCAGCACGTGGTCACGGGAGGAGACGAGGACGACGTCGGAGCCCAGCGCCTGGTAGGCGTTGGCGAACTCCGCTCCTGTGACACCGGAGCCGACGACGACGAGACGTTCGGGCAGGCTCTCCAGCTCGTAGAGGTCGCGCCAGGTGAGGATACGTTCGCCGTCGGGCACGGCCGTGGGCAGCTCGCGGGGGTGGGCTCCGGTGGCGACGAGCACGACGTCGGCGTGCAGCCGCTGGTCACCGACCGCGACGATGTGCGGATCGACCAGACGCGCCTCGCCGGGGATGACCTGGACCCCCTCGGCGACGAGCCGCGCAGCGGTGTCGTCGGACTGGGCTTGGGCCAGCCGCTTGACCCGCTCGTTGACGGTCTTGAGGTCGATGTTGACGATGTCTTTGTCCTCGGGCTCGTTACCCACGTTGATGCCGAGCTTGGCGGCGTCGGTGACGTAGTTCATGCGCACCGAGGTCGCGATCAGTGTCTTTGAGGGCACACAGTCGGTGAGGACACACGCGCCGCCGATACCGTCGCGATCTACCACCGTCACCTGCGCGCCAAGCTGTGCGGCTACGAGGGCCGCCTCATAGCCTCCGGGGCCGCCGCCGATGATTACGACTTTTGCCACGTCTACCTCACTCCTTCCGGCGGCAGGAACACGAATTCGAGGCCCGCTGGAGAGAACGCGAGTCTGCCGCCCGGGTTCGGGTGCTCGCCTGTCGCTCGTCTTCCATTGTCGGGCATATCCCGCTCACGAAATTCGTGCCTCCGTTGAGAAAGACCTCTACCATGGCGGGCGTGCCTCTTTACGCGGCTTACGGCAGCAATCTCGACCCCGACCAGATGTCCAAGCAGGCTCCGCGCTCGCCACTGTGGAACACCGGCTGGCTACAAGGATGGCGGCTGACCTTCGGCGGCGGCGCAGTCGACGGCGGTGCACTAGCCACACTGGCTGAGGAGCCCAGCAGCAGTGTCTTCGTGGCCCTCTACGACGTGGCGGAGTGGGACGAACCCCTGCTGGAGTGGTGGGAGGACACCGCTCCGGGGACCTATACCAAAATCCGGGCGCGAGCGGTCACGCTGTTCGATGGCGAACTCACCGTGTGGACCTATGTGCTCGACGACTACGAAGGGGGGCTACCGTCAGCGTCGTACCTGGGGAGGATCGCCGACGCGGCAGAGCGCGCGGGAGCGCCGGCGAACTACGTGACCGACCTGCGGCTACGGCCCAGCGCCGCCGACGGCCCCTGAGGGGCAGATGACGGTGGTCCCCTAAGGAAGCGGGGCTGCCAGCGTCCCCTAAGGGCGATTGAGACAGTCCTTGTGGACAGCCGTCGGCGGTTCGACGGCTGAGGCGGCTGTCGGCGGCTCACCGCCGGGGCAGTCGGACGGGCGGGCGCACCGGAAAAGTGTGACTGAATCCACGACGCCCCCGGGCGTGGTGCGGCCCGAGGCGCGGGACCGGTGGGGCCGGTGGGGCCACTGTGGCGCCAGGGTGGACAGCCCTGGCTGACAGCAATCGGGGTGGAGTGCTCGCCCCTCCGCGTAAAGGACGAGCGCTCCACCCCGTGCTTGGGAGAACGGGCGACGGGCCGACGACTCGGGCCGGCGCTGCGTGGCGAGCAGCACCCTGAGGCCAAGAGTGCGGCGCCGACCTTCGCGACCGGCGTGTCACCCATGGGCCGCGTCGCAGCGAGGAGCTGCGACGCTCCCGGCTCTCCCCCGGTGGGCCGCCATGGCGCGGTCCGTCTAACCCACGACTTCGACGGATTCGCGCCGCCACGTGTGGCGATCCGTGGCCGGCGGCACTGACGCTATGTGCTTGTACTCCGCGCTCCCGCCGGGGTGCATGCCGACAATCTCCAGCAATCCCCCTTAGGCATGCCTTACCTAACCATGACTGGAGGGGGTGCGTCAAGTCCCGACCGCTACCCCTCCCTGGGAAACCGCGGGAGGTCACACGAGAAGGAAAGGGGCTGCGACGGAGAGCGGCGAGAGCCGGTGGTGGCTGGCGAGGGCCGGGTGTCGGTGCTGCGCGCTGCGGTGAAGGTGGCAACGAAGGGCAACGAGGGCGGATGGCTTGGCGAGGGCACTGCGCATCGGTGCTGCGCGTTGAGGTGAAGCGAGCAACAGAAGACAGCGAAAGCCAGTGGGGGAGGGCCGGGTGGGCGGCTGATGGGCTCTCAATGGGGGCGAGGGGCGATCTGTTCGGCATGATCGCCGCGAGGTGCATCCGTTCGGCGATCAAGGCGGCCCTGGGGTGGCCACTGACCGCATGGCATCCGATTTGCCCCGCTATGTCGTCTCTTGCCCCGGAAAGGGGGCGCATTCTCGCGCGAGGGGGCCACCCGCGAGGCACGCACCTTGCCGCCGCGGGGGCGCTATGGGCGGCTTTATCGCTTTCGCGCCGGCCATGATCATCGTCAGTGTTGGCGAACCTCCCATACTCGCCCGCGGCCCGCCGACTAACGAGATCGCGAAGCAGGCCAACCAAGGACACCTCACCACCCGCACGAGGGACACGTCCGAGGCTGCCCCGTCCACCGCTCGTCCTCGCTGCCCTCCGTTGCCGGCTCCGCCCCGAACGCACAGCACCGACACGCAGCCTGCCCAGCCACCAGCCGCCCTCGCTGCCCCCACGTCACTT
Organism: Salinactinospora qingdaonensis; assembly: GCF_039539445.1. NCBI lineage: Bacteria > Bacillati > Actinomycetota > Actinomycetes > Streptosporangiales > Nocardiopsidaceae > Salinactinospora > Salinactinospora qingdaonensis. The sequence goes on along the minus strand of NZ_BAABDD010000015.1, from coordinate 3,300 downwards.
GCCTTACCCCAGCGCACAGTACCGACATCCAGGTCGCCCCCCACCCACCGCTCGTCCTCGCTGCTCTTCGTCGCCGCCCCTGCGCTTCAGGCCACAGCAACGATATCCGGGGCCTTCTCTGGGGTGAGGGCCACAGCGTGATGTGGGGGTCTGGTTCGAGCAGGCGGGGACGTTTCGCGTCGCTCGTGCCTCGATCGCTTCGCGATCTCGGCAGCCCAGGGGCGGGCTGCACCTTAAGGGGTGCGCCGGCCTCCCGCCACGCTCTGAAGGGGTGACGCTTGCCCCGCCATCCGGAGCCGTGTAGCACCCACCCTGCCCTCTGGTAGCCGCCCCGCTCGCCTCACACCACCCCGCCCCGCGCCCACTCAGGCTACCGAGATCGCGAAGCGATCGAGGTACGAGCGCACGAAACACCCCTACCGTCCCCACCACTTCAAGGCCCTCACACGCACAGGGAGCACAAGCAGATGAGCTGGTCGTTCACCGCGGCCCGCGAACCACCCCCGCACGCGCGGGGAGCATCGGAAGCTGCCAGCGTTGACGGTGTAGCTGGCCGGACCATCCCCGCGTGCGCGGGGAGTATGCCGCAGCGCTCTCAATCGAGGCCAGCGCGGCGGGACCATCCCCGCGTGCGCGGGGAGTATCCGGTGGGGCACGCACCCCCACGATTGCAGTAGGGACCATCCCCGCGTGCGCGGGGAGTATTCGCAGGAAACCATTGGCGACTACTCCCGGTCGGGACCATCCCCGCGTGCGCGGGGAGTATCCTCGTTGACCTGCGAGGCTATCGGCGGGGTGGGGCTGTTTTATCCACTTGTTGAGAATCGGACACATACCCCATAAGCCGCATAGTTCGCGCGGATGGTGCTGGGTGGCGTATGGCCTTGAAGTGTAGCTGTGGAGAGCCGTGGCCACGGCTGCCGGGGGCGCGGTGGGGTTCGTGGCGGCCCAGGGGTGACCCGGGTGGGGTGGAGTCTGCCTGCGGTGAGGTGATCCAGCCACGGGCGCGGGGTTTGGTGAGGCGGGCGGAATTGGTTGAGGTCACTTCAAATTGTGGCCAAACGGTGGGGTTGTGGTGTCCGCGGTAAGCACGGCCGGCTGTAGCAAGTGGCACAGCCGCCCCTCCTGGCGCTTGGAGAGGCAGCCGCTTGGGGCTCGTTGTCCCTTCACAGCGGGGCCGGTGGGAGGCCCCGTGCTTGGCCGACGAGGCTGCGACGAGCGGGCTTCTGTGCTGCCAGGAAGCGGGCCAGGCACGCTCACGCGCTCCCTAGGTGCACGGTGTGCAATGCACAGCTCCCGGTACTTGCCTCCGGCTCCCGGGGGGTTAGGCCAGCAGCAGCGCGGCGACCAAGAGCACGGCGGGGACGAGGAGGGCGGCGAGGGCGTCGGGCGCCCAGCGGGGTGCGGGTTCGCCACCGGCCTCGCTCCCGGGGTGGGTAGGCGCCCCACCATCGGCCTCGGCACCGCCGGACACTCCACCTTCCGGCCTACCGGCCGGCGGTTGTGCCTTGCGGCGCTGGGCTTCCTCCCGCAGCCATTGGGCCATCGCGTCGACCGGGCGCGGCGGGCGTGAGGCTGCGGCTGCGTCGGCGCGGTCTGCGGTGTCCTCGGGGGGTTGTGTCATCCCGGCCTCCACACTGCGGAGGTTGTCGCGCACCTTCGCGGGGCGGCTCTCACGCAGCGGCCAGGAACGGAACACTCGCCCATCGGTGTGGACCCGCAGCACGTCGGTGACATCGACCCACGTCAGCGCCGACCACGGCACGAACACGTCCCGCAGCGGGTTGACCAGCCAGACACCGGCCTCGGTGGGGGTGAGCTTGGGGCGCAGCGCAACCACGTAGGCCACCCCCGCGCTGGCCAGCAGCACGGCACCGGCCACGAGCGCCGCCGAGGTGCGCCCGCGCAGCGCCAGATCGAGCAGGTTGAGTGCGACGAGGCCGAGCCAGCACCAGCCCAGCACCCGCGGCAGCGGCCGAGTGAGTGGTTTCACGGCGCCGCCCACGCCAACCGGGCAAACCCGGGTTTGATGTGGCCGTTGATGATGGACAGCCGCTGGTCGAAGGGGAGGAACGCCGACTTCATGGCGTTGACGTTGAACCACTCCAGATCGTCCCAGCCGTAGTCGAAGACCTCGACCAGCTTGGCGAACTCCTCCGACAGCGTCGTGGCGCTCTGCAACCGGTTGTCGGTGTTGACGGTGACGCGAAACCGCAGCCGCCGCAGCAGGCCGATCGGGTGGCGCTCGATCGAGGGAGCGGCCCCGGTGTGAACGTTGGAGGTGGGGCACATCTCCAGCGGGATGCGCTTGTCGCGCACATAGCCGGCGAGCCGGCCCAGTTTGGCCGTGCCGCTGAGCGTGCCCGGGCCGGCATCCGGCGCGGCAGACTCGGCTAGGTCTTCGATGTCGTCGACGATGCGCACGCCGTGGCCGAGCCGGTCGGCGCCGCACCACTGCAACGCCTCCCAGATGGAGGGCAGCCCGAACCCCTCGCCGGCGTGGATGGTGAAGTGGGCGTTTTCTCTGCGCAGGTACTCGAAGGCGTCCAGGTGGCGGGTGGGCGGGTACCCGGCTTCGGCGCCGGCGATGTCGAAACCGGCCACGCCCACGTCGCGGTAGCGCACCGCCAACTCCGCGATCTCGCGGGAGCGGGCGGCGTGGCGCATCGCCGTGAGCAGGGCGCCGACCCGGATGGGGGTGCCCTGGCGGGCCGCGCGTTGGGCGCCCTCGGTCAGCCCCTCCTGGACCGCTTCGATGACTTCGTCGAGGCTGAGCCCGCCTTCCAGGTGCAGTTCGGGTGCGTAGCGCACCTCGGCGTAGACGACGCCGTCGGCGGCGAGGTCTTCGGCGCACTCGGTGGCCACGCGCACCAGTGACGCGCGGGTCTGCATGACGGCGACGGTGTGGCCGAAGGTCTCCAGGTAGCGGTTGAGCGCGCCGGATTGGGAGGCGGCGAGGAACCAGGCGGCCAGCTCGTCGGGGTCGCGCGTGGGCAGGCCGGTGTAGCCGGTGGCGTCGGCGAGTTCGACGATGGTGCGCGGGCGCAACCCACCGTCGAGGTGGTCGTGGAGCAGCGCCTTGGGGGCGCGCCGGATGTCGGCCAGGCTCGGGCGTTGGCTCATCGTCGGGCGTAGCGCCGCACCGCCGGGGTCGGCGGTTCGGCGCTGTCCCTCATTACCTTTTAGAGCAGTCCCGCAATGGGACTCCCGGCCTCTGGTCCCGGTATGACTGTGTCCCCCTGTCACCGATGATCCGGGGGGTGGTGTCACCGGGCACCAGAGGCGCCGCACGACCGCTGA
>NZ_BAABDD010000014.1:0-135889 GCF_039539445.1 Salinactinospora qingdaonensis | reverse complement strand
TTTCCCGTCGCTCGTGCCTCGATCGCTGCGCGATCTCAGCAGCCAGGGGTGGGCTGTGCTTGGGGTGGGCGCCCTAGCGCCGCGCCCCACGGGAGTTCACCCCACTGCTGAGGGCGGGCTGTACTTGAGGCGGGCGCCCTAGGCGTGGGCAACACCCTGACGCGGACCAGCCAAATCGCGATAGCCCGTATCTGGGGGCGGGGTGCCCTAGCCTGGCGCCGTGCTGCGAGAGGGCGCCCCTTTGCCACGGGGCGCTGCTACGTCGAGGCCGGTACCCATGTGGAGCACGGCGGCTGCCCCGTGCCACGGCGTGGCGGGGCCTGTCGCGAGGCCCGAGGCGGGGGTGTCTCAGGAGCACGGCTTTCAACGCGGCGCAGCGGGCACGCCTGCCGCTAGACCCGAGGCGGGGGTGTCTCAGGAGCACGGCTTTCAACGCGGCGCAGCGGGCACGCCTGCCGCTAGACCCGAGGCGGGGGTGGCTCAGGAGCGCGGCTTTCAACGCGGCGCAGCGGGCACGCCTGCCGCTAGACCTGGGGAGGGATGTCACCCGCTGTTGGTTTCGAGCTATAGCAGCGTTCCTTCACGCTGGGGGCTACTCGTAGCGCTTCACACACCCCGGAGCCACCGTGCCCCCCACACTCTTCCCACCTCACCCCCGCCACCGCGCCCCCTTCAGGCTGCCGAGATCGCGAAGCGATCGAGGCACGAGCGAACGCCGCACCCTCCCAGCCCGCCAGCCACAGACTCCGCACACGAAGAGCACACAGCGGCCAGGAGCGGAACATGTAGCCGAGCGGGACCATCCCCGCACCCCCGGGGAGCACGCCCTCTCTGATGAGCGCCGCACGGACAACGCTGGACCATCCCCGCGTGCGCGGGGAGCACGAGGCGATGCGTGAGCGTGACCGGGTGGTGGCGGGACCATCCCCGCATGCGCGGGGAGCACTCCAGCGCGCCGGCCGTGTCGTGCGCTACCGAGGGACCATCCCCGCACGCGCGGGGAGCACCTCACCGCCGAGAGCGAGTGGGACACATGGGAGGGACCATCCCCGCACGCGCGGGGAGCACACCATCAGCAGCATGAGTTTGGCATGCCAAACCGGGACCATCCCCGCACGCGCGGGGAGCACTCCCCGATGCGAGTGGCCGCCGGGGTGGGGCTGGGACCATCCCCGCACGCGCGGGGAGCACGCATGATCCTGGATGACGATGAGGAGTTTCAGGAGGACCATCCCCGCACGCGCGGGGAGCACGGTAGATGTGCTCCAGCCCCACCGTGACCGGGGGGACCATCCCCGCACGCGCGGGGAGCACGGTAGATGTGCTCCAGCCCCACCGTGACCGGGGGGACCATCCCCGCACGCGCGGGGAGCACTCAATATGGGTCGCGGCTCCCGACGTCACGTAGGGACCATCCCCGCACGCGCGGGGAGCACCGCCTCCACCTGCCCGCCGTCGAGGGGGCGGCGGGACCATCCCCGCACGCGCGGGGAGCACCACCCCCTTCCTTCATATATTTCCCCAGTTAGGGGACCATCCCCGCACGCGCGGGGAGCACGGTTGTCATGGTCTCCGATACGCGCTTTTGACGGGACCATCCCCGCACGCGCGGGGAGCACCCCGATGGACGGGGGCAACCGCTACACCTCCCCGGGACCATCCCCGCACGCGCGGGGAGCACGAGGCCACGGTGGTGGCGACGTGGCTCCAGTCGGGACCATCCCCGCACGCGCGGGGAGCACTGCCGAAAACATGGGAAGCAAGTGGAACTAATGGGACCATCCCCGCACGCGCGGGGAGCACATGTCCCCGATGACCGGCCGCGTATTCACCGAGGGACCATCCCCGCACGCGCGGGGAGCACCCCTTCGTCACCCTTGCTCAGGTTGATCAACGGGGGACCATCCCCGCACGCGCGGGGAGCACAGCATGGCGATGTAGGCGTCGCCGGAGATCGTGGGACCATCCCCGCACGCGCGGGGAGCACCCTCGTTGACCTGCGACGCTATCGGCGGGACATGGCTGTTTTGACCACTTGTTGAGAATTGGACAAAACAGACATAGCGAGCCTCCTACCGATTTCCGAAACGGCGGCGTTTGGAGGCTTTGCTCCAGCCTTTGGGTTTGGAGGTCGTCGACGCGACCTGCCGTTCGTTCGGGCGCTGGATCAGCGTCAGCCCCTCGTGGTCCACGGGGCGCCATTTGTGGTCGTAGGTCTCGAAGGTGAACCCCTGTTCGTTGTTGGTGCTGTAGGCGAGCAGAGCCCGGCCATTGCCGGCGTACTGCTGCACTTCAGCCCAGAGCGCTGCTCGGATGCGCGCTGAGGGACCGCCGATGAAGACTCCGGCGGAGATCTCCAGCAGCCAGCGGGTCAGGAAGCCCCGTAGCCCTTCAGGGCAGTTGGTGAGCACGATGACCGTCACCAGATCACCCCGTCGCGATGGTTACGACCGGAGTCCACGGTCATCCCCCCGTCGACTTGCAAACCGACACGGTCGGGGGCGTCCTCGGTGACGTCCGCCTCCGGCTCGTCGGTGATCAGCAGGTCCTTGATGTCCTGCACGCAGCGGTCGAGCAGACCGACCTCGTTGACCTTGTCGCGGATGGCTCGCCGCGTTCGGGCTCCGACCTCCTCAGAACTCTCGGCGGCGACCTCGAAGGCGGTGGGGATTCCGATGTCGGTCTTGTAGAGGTCGGCCACATCCAGCACGAACGACAACTCGTGCCCGGAGTGGACGAACCCCAGCCCCGGAGCGCACCCCAGAGCGGCGACCACGGCTTGGGCGATGCCGTAGAGGCACTGCGCGGCGGCGGTGATGCCCTGGTTGGGCGGGTCGCCGGAGTCGAAGTCTCCCGGGATGAAACGTCGCCCGTGCCATGGCACCCCGACTCGCTTGGCCTCCTTGTGGTAGAAAGCCTCGACCCGCTTCCCCTCCTTACCGAGGAGTTGCCGGCGAGTACTCCCCGCCGGGTCCTCGTCGGGGAAGCGCAGCTTGTACATCGCGCGGGCCACCTCCAGGCGGGTACGGCGGTTGGCCCACGCCGTAGCCTGTGCCTCCACCAGTGCCGAGGAGCGCGTCAGCGACTTGCCGCCCGCGTAGAAGCGCACGCCGTGCTCTCCCACCCACACGACGCCGGCTCCGCTGTCGCCGAGCACACTCATCGCCTGGTGGGTGACGCGCGTGCCCGGCCCCAGCAGCAGAGTCCCGATGGTGGCCGAGGGGATGTGCTTGACGCCCTCACCGTCCTCGGCGGTGAGGGCGTTGGACTCGCGGTGAACCGTGCACCGCTCCAGGTAGACGAACGACAACCGATCCCCCACGCGGGTGAGTTCGCTCGGCTTGGCGGTGCTGCGTTTACCGACCGTCGACACCGCTGCGCTCACCGCCCCGGAGCCAGGGTCATGAGCCCGCAGCCGTAGGCTTTGCCGCGCCCCAGTCCCGCCGTCAGGGTGCGGCGCAGCGCTTCGGGGTCGGTGACCTCCAGCCGACCATCGAAGGTGGCCGTGGTCAGCGACACCGGCTTGCGTCGTTCGCCACCGCCCTGCCTTCCGCCCGACCGCGCGCTCCCCGATTTGTGGAACGCGGAGTTGCGCCGGTCGCGCACGATCAGCTCGTACTCGTCGCCTTCGGGCAGCCGACGCTGCTCCTCAGACTTTTCCACCACCCGGAACCCGGCGCTCTCCTGGCGTTTAAGCAGCCAGCCGATCTGATGGCGCGGGGTGACGTGCGCGGTGACCTTGGTCGGCTCGCTGGGGGTGCGGCGGATGCTGTGCACCGGGTTGGCGGTGAGCCGGAACTGCCAGGTGTCACCCTTGCTCAGCCGCGACAGGAACGGCGCGTAGTCGTAGGTCTGCCACGTGCCCGTACTAGGCCAGCCGGCCTGCTCGACCATGTGGGTGAGGTCGGGCTTGACGGGGCTGACGATGTAGAGGAACACCTCGGCCTTGTCGTTGCGGTCGACGCGCCACAGCACGCGCGGCCCGTTGCTGTCGCTGGGCAGCACCTCAGCGAAGGAACTCATGACGGCGGCGTGCATGACCTGCGGCGACGACAGCAGCTTGCGCGCGCCCACCCGGTGGGTGTTGATGCGAAACCGGGTCAGATGCATCAGTCGCCTTCCAAGGGAAGTACAGGATTGTGCTCGGGAACGGCGGATTGGGTCTGCGAGGTGTCCGCCCGCCTGTGGGGGTTGGCTACCCGCACGGTGCCTGAGCGCACCGCCCGCAGCGCGTAGCGGCGGTGCAGCGGGTCGAAGCTGAGCGGCAGATCGCGCAGGCTGTCGGTGCGGACATCGTCGGGTTCGGCGTCGACGAAGACGTCGAGGCTCACCTCGCGCTCGCCGCGCCTGCGGCGCTGATGCCACTCGGCGGCCTGCCACGGCTCGTCGGCCAGGACGCGCTCCACCGTGGCGTCGCGGTGGAGGCCGAGGTCGACTGGGTGGGCCGGCGGGCAGGAGCGTCGCCCCAGGTAGGGCAGGTAGACCGGCTGGCGCACCGCGCGGTACAGCTCCTCGACCAGGGCGTGCTCTCCCTCGACGGCGGCCACGAAGACGGCGTCGGCCAGGTAGAAGCGTTCCGAGACCGGCATGGAATTGCCCGTGTCGAGGTGCTTGGCGGTCTGGTAGTCGCGCACCCGGACGCCGCGCTGGTCGACGCGCACCCCGAACCGCAACCGGGCCAGGTCGGACAGGTCGTCGGTGCGTTCGCGCCCCTGGGCCGCGGCGAGTAGCCCGAGGATGCCGCTCTTGGTGGGGGCGTTCTCGGTGGTGCGGCGCGCGAAGCGGGCCGCAGCCCCCCACGCCTGGAGGGGGCCGGCCAGCCGCAGCGCGAGAGCACTCATGTCGCGGAAGCCGTGCGCTGGACGACCGCCGTGCCGACGGCCGAGACCAGCTCGGGCAGCGACAGCTCGGTGCCCAGCCCGGCCAGTTTCTCGGTGCTCTCCCCCACGCGCAGCACCCACGTGTCGGTGCCGTCCTCGGCGCCGTAGGTGCGTTCGATCTGGGGGATGTGGTGGGCCAGCCGCTCGCTGGCGCCGCGCAGTTGGCCACGCCCCGAGGCCGCCTGCACCGGCTCCTCGAAGGCGCCGACGAAGCTGATGGGGCGCGCCTCGCGCAGCTTGACGATGACCGCGTCAGGCAGCGTGTGGTTGCCGAACGTGTTGACCTTTCCGCTGGGTAGCGACTCCACGAAGCCGCGCACGAACGCCTCGACGGCGCGGCGCACCGGCTCGGCGACCGACTCGTCCTCGCGCAGCCCCTCCCCCAGGTTCTTGCGCAGCAGGTCGACGTCGACGGCAGCGTAGCGGTACAGCGTGGCCGAGTTGAACTCGACGGTGCCGATCATGCCTGCGCCCGGCTCGGCCTCGGTCTGGTGGTCGTCGACGGCGGTGTAGTAGTCCGACTCGTTCTCGACGGCGTGGACGCTGATGGCGTGGGCGACCTGGGCTGCGGCGTCGACGTTGATGTCGGCACCGTCGGCGACCATGCGGCCGAACAGGGCGATGTCGACCGAGTGGCGGGTGTCGGCGATCTGCTTGGCTTTGTCCTTGTTGGCCTTGTCCTTGAAGAACGCCTTGATGTCGTCGCGGCCGGCCACGGCGAGTTCGGCGAGGCCGTCGAGCTGGCGGGCGCTGAGGAACAGCAGGTAGGAGGATTCGGGGGCGGGCTCGCTGTCGCCGCGGTCCTTGGCCGTGGTGGCCTTGCGCTTGGGCACCTCGATCTTGGAGCCGGTGGCGGTATGCACGGTCTCGGCGGCCAGGGGCCATGCCTCCTCGTGTGTGATGGAGTTGTCGAGCTTGTGGATGCGCTCGGCCAGCAGTTCGGCCACCCGCTTGGTTCGCGTGCCCAGCTCGCTGGGGTCGAGCAGGTCCTTGAAAGCCAGGCGGGTGGCGCGCTTCCACGCCTGGCTGGAGACGCGGGCGCGGCGCGCCCCACCGTAGACGGCGGTCTTGGGGCTGCCGGTGTCGTCGCGGTTGAGGTTGCTCGGCGGGACGGTCTGCAACACATGCAGGTCAAGAATGGTGCGGCTCACGAGTCGTCCTTGTCAGTCGTAGTGGTATCGGTGTCGGGGGCGGATTCTTGGGCCGGTTCCGCGCCGGCTTGGGGGTTCTCTTCGGTGCCGGTGCCACCGGCGGCTTTGGGGCGGTATGCCTGGAAGCCCCGGCCCCAGGAGAGCCGGACCTCCTTCATGCCCTCCTTGCGGCCGTCTTGCCGCTGACTCGGCACGCCGTAGAACTCTTGGGCCACCAGGTAGAGCTGGTCAGCGAGGCGCCCGTAGTCGAGCGGGACCGCGTCACGGCGCAGCAGCGTGACGATTTCACGCAACCGCTCAGCCAGGGAGCGCAGGTTCGTCGCGGTGCCAACCTCCACGAAGCGCCTACGCAGCGGCTCGTCGATCTCGGTGGTGGGCATCAGCCGCCGCACGGCGCCACCCAGGTCGTAGCCGGCGCGGTGCATCCTTTCGGTGCGGTGGGACTGCTGGTGCGTGGCGTAGAGGGTCAGCGCGGTGTGGGCAGCAAACTCGGCGGCTCTGGTCCGCTTCTCGCGGTGCTCTTCGCTTTCTCCCTTTCTCTTCGCGGGGATCGAGTAGAGGTCGGCGTCCAGAGCGAGTCCCCACAGCTCGGGGACGTCCTCGATGGGCTTGCCCGCGCCACGACGCAGCCGGGCGAGGATACCGACTGCTTCGGACTTGTCCTTGAGGTAGCCCTTCTGTAGTTCCTCGACGCGGGTGTCGACGAAGGCGCCGACTTCGCGCAGCGAGAAGTCTCGCTTGTCGGTGGTGGTTGTGGTCATGCGTGCGCCCCAGCGGTCTGTGGTGTCTCCCCGGAGGGGATCTGCTCGGAAGAGGTCTGTTCAGATCCGGGATCGGCCTCGGAATCGGCGTTGGACATGGGCAGCGCCTTTCGCAGCGCGGTACGGAACGTCCAGTCGGCGCGGGAGGCGGTGAGCCAGACCGAGCCGTTGCTGGTGTCGATGACCCGGCCGGTCCACGCGGCTTCACCGGCCTCGTTAACCAGCTCGGTGCCGAGCCGGCTGACGATGCGGTGGGCCTCGCGCTGCCAGTCGCGGCGGCGCTGACCGGGGTCTTGGTCGGAGGCGAGGCTTTGCAGCCAGTCGCGGAAGGGGCCGTCGAGCGTGCCGAAACCCCGGTCGCGGGCGCTGTCGCGGGGCGCCTCGGTCGCGTCCCCGGCGGCGTCGGCCAGGTTGGCGGCGAGGTGACCCAACGTGGTGACGGCGTTCTCGGCGTCGTTGACGGCGTCGATTGCGGTCTGGCCCAGTCCGCGGTCGCGTTCGCGCAGCACCACGACGTTCATGGCCACGGCGTCGTCGACGATCTCGTCGATGACCGATTGCTGGGTGCCGTAGACGGCGCTGACGAGCCGGGCACGGACGCGGTGCTCGTCTTCCAAGAACCCTTCGACGGCGAGCTGAGCGATCCAGTCCAAGACGCGCGGCAACACGATGTCGGCGGCTTCCTTACCCTGCTCGGCGCCGCGGGTGCGGCCCGCGATCAGCGCCCCCAGGCCGCGCCACGCGGCGCGGGCCGGGTCGTGCTCGCGCGGCAGGTAGACCTGCGGCAGTTTCAGCTTCTTCTCCTGGGGCTGGCTGCGCCGCCACCCGGTCATGGGTTCACGGTCGTGCTTGTTGTGGGCGGCCAGCGGGTCGCCGTAGGACAGCAGCACGCCGTAGACGCCCTCGGCGTCGTAGTGCAGCCGCACCCGGCGGGTCTGCCATGTGTAGAGGTCACGCACCCCTGAGGGGCGGCCGGCGGTGTCGGCCGGGGCGGCGGTGTTCTGGGGACGGCGCCAAGCGGGCCGGTCATCCTTGTCGATCTTGAGGTTGCCGGTGTCGGCGGCGATGAGGTTGAGCAGTAGCGTCTCGCGCAGGCTGTCGCCTTCGACGAACACCCCGCCCAGCGAGCCGGCCCATCCCACGCCCTGCGGGTAGCCCTTACCGTTCTTGGCGCGCGGGTCGCCCACCGGCCCGGACTTGATGCCGGCAGGGTCGTAGGCGTGGGCGTGTACGACCCAGCGGGCGGCCTCGGCGAAGCCGAGCCGGTCGACGCCGCGGGCGCGCATGGTGAAGAAGGGGGCGCCGTTGGGGACGTCGGCGACGATGCGGTCCAGCGCCGAATACTCTCCCTTGGCCGTGTGCAGGTCGGCCACCTGGAAGAAGGGGTGTTCGGGGTGCAGCAGGTCGAAGCGGTCGCGGTGACGCTCCAGATACTCCACCACATCGCCGGCGGGAATCCCCTCCTGCCACAGCTCGTGCCAGGTTTCGGCGTCCTCCGGCCCTCCGACGGCGTCGTGCAGGATCGCCAGCAGCAGCCGCAGCAGCGCGAACTCCTGGGTGGGCACGTCCCCCACGAGGCGGCGCAACCGGTCGGCTCGCTCGAAGACCTCCCGCAGCGACAGCTCCTCCTCGACGCCGTCGAGCCGCTGCACCGGCAGCCACGGCCGCGTGGTCAGGTCGAAGGAAGCGGCGGACTCATTGGGCATGGTGCACCTCAAGACCGTTGAACGGGGTGTAGTGGAGATCGAATCCTGCCAGAGAGGCCCGACAGTCCTCGTCGAGAACGAGGATCAGCTCGCCGGCCAGCCAATACGACTCCTTGGCCTGCCACGCCTCGACGCAGGCGGCCTCAAGCTCCTCGATGGCGCGATCAAGCACGTCGGAGAAGCTGAACTGGTAGGGCAGCCGCAGCCCGCAGGCGGCGACCGTGCGGGCGAGGGGAGGCGGCGGCACCGCGCCGGTGGGCAACTCCCGCCCACCCTTGTTGTCGGCCAGCCACGGCACCGTGGCAAGCGTGCCGTCAGCGCGGCGCTGCACCACCAGCACCTCCAAGGTGTCGTTGATGTCGCGGACCTGCGCCCGGCCGCCGCGGGTCTCGTCGGCGTCACCCATACCGGCATCGATCCAGCCCACAAGGGCGCGCCCGGCCCGCCCAGCGGGGTTGAGCAGGAATTTTCCCGCATTGGAGCGCTGGTTGGCCTGGTGATCGTCGTGCTCCTTGCGGGCGGTGGCCATGGCCTCCTGCCACTGCGGCGGCCCGACCGGCTCGTCGCCATAGGCGCGGCGCACCAGCGGGCTGATGTCGCCGGGCAGGCCGACGACGTTGCCGAGACGACCGTCTTCGGCGCTCGCGGGCACACCAGGAGCGTCTTCGGCTTCGGCCAGATAGGGGTCCAGCACGGCCAGCGAGCGCAGCAGCGGATGGCGATAGTAGATGCGCTGCGACCCCGCCACCGGCTCGGGCGGCACCGTCTCCCAGTCCACGCCGGTGATCAGGCAGCGGGCGGTGCGCAACGGCCGGGGCCGCTGGCTTTGGCCCTCGCCGCGCGGGTGACGGTGCAGTCTCCCCATACGCTGCAACAGCAGGTCGACGGGGGCGAGGTCGCTGACCATGAGATCGAAGTCGATGTCCAACGACTGCTCGACCACCTGACTGGCCACCACGATGCGCGTGTGGGGACGTTTCCCACCGAGTTCAGCGACCTTCTCCGGCGGGCCGAAGTCGGCCAACAGCGCCTCGTCCTTGGCCAGCCGGTCCAGATCCAGAAACCGCGCATGCGCTACGGTCACCCGCTCGTCGCCGAACCGCCGCCGCAGGTGCGCCGCCGTCTCGTGCACCCGGTTGACGGTGTTACGCACCACCACCGCACACCCGCCCTCGGCGAGATCCTCAGCCAACCGGTCGGCGAGCGTGTCAAGATCGTCGGCCAAGCGCTCCACCGCCACGTCGGTGCCGCGCCCCGACGCCTCGGGCGCCGACAGCCGCGGCTCAGTGCCAGGGGCGGCCGTCGTCAGCAGCGGGTAGTCCCGAGCCTGCTCCACCGGCGCGAAAGCCGCGTCGTCCTCCTCGGTTCCGGAGTAGGCTGCGGCGAGCGCGCGCCGCCGCTGCGGGGGCAGGGTGGCCGAGAGCACGACCACCGGCACCCCGTAGGCGCCCAGCCACTCCAGCACCCGGGCCAGGTAGGAACTCATGTAGGTGTCGTAGGCGTGGGCTTCGTCGATCACCACGACCTTGCCGGCCACGGCGAGATGGCGCAGCGCCAAGTGGCGGCTCTTCAACCCCGCGAAGAGCAATTGGTCGATCGTGCCGACGACGAACGACGACAGCATCGCCTTCTTACGGCCCCGCAGCCAGTGGTGGGCGACCAGCTCGGCCGAGGCCGATCGGGCGTCCTCGCTGTGGCGCCAGGCGTCGCCGGTGCCGTCGCGGTCAAGGTCATGCTGGCGCCGCCCGGCCCGCATCAGCTCGGCGAAGTCCCGGTTGAGCGCGGCCTTGGAGTGTTGCAGCGCCACCGAGTGCGCGCCGGTATCGGCGCGCTCGTCGGGAAGACGCTCCAGCCAGTCCAGCAGCCGGGGAAACATAGCGTTGCCGGTGGCCATGGTGGGCAGCGCCACGAAGCAGCCGCCCGCGCCGGAGCGGGCGGCGAAGATCTCGGCGGCGGCGAGCGCGGCCTCGGTCTTGCCCTCTCCCATCGGTGCCTCGATCACCAGCAGGCCGGGGGTGGGCAGCTCGCGCGCCAGCCGCACGGCCTCCCGCTGCACCGGCCGAATCCGCGCGCCTTCCGGCAGGTCGAAGCGCTGCGCGAACAGCTCCTCGGCCGGCTGTGTGGGCTCGGTCGCCGCCCAGGGGGCGGGCAGGTTCAGCTCGCGCCACGCGGTGTCGAGGCGTTCGGGGTCGCTGCCGCGCTCGCCGGGGAAGTAGGGGAACAGGTCGGGGTTGCTGGCGATCCAGTCGGCGACGATGACCAGCGCCGTCAGCAACACCTGCACCGGCTGCGGGAGCTTCACTCGCTGCCAGGCGGCCAGCCGCTCCCCCACCCCGCACGCGGCGGTGGCGACGTCGAGCAGTTCGTCCTGCACCCCGCGCCAGATGTCCTCGCTGCCGCGTGTGCGCAGCAGCGAGGGGTGGTTGCCCAACTCATTGATGGCCGGATAGTTGGGCGGCACCCCGTGGTGGCCGCCGGCGATGATGACGAACTGGCCGGTGGCGGCTTTGGGCCAGCCGTGCCGCTCGACGAGCCACTGTTGCAGCAGCAGTTGTCCGGCCAACCCGTGCGGGGCGAGCTTGCGGTCGGGCATCTGCCGGTACAGCGGCATGTCGAGTCCGCATCGGCGCATCGCCTCGGCGAGCCCTTCGACCTGGCAAGCGAAGGCAGGAGTTGCTTTGCCGATGTCGTGGGTGGCGGCCAGCCACACCGCCAACCGCCGCGCGTCCTCGGCACCGCCGGGCAGCGCGTCGACGATGAGTCGCCGCACCTGGGTGGGCACCCACTCGTCCCACAGACGCCCGGCGACGCCAGCGCTGTCGGCCATGTGCCGCCACAACGGCAGCCAGCCGTCACTACGGCGATCGTGCTTGGCCCACACCGAGTACGCGGCGTCGGACAGCCCATCAGCCCAGCTACCAGCCGGGGAACCCTCATCGACCATGGGAAGCATTCAAGTGAACGAGGGCCACCGACGTCCCGAAAAGCCACAAACCAGCCTGACCGCATCCGGCCACAGGCTCCCAGAGGAGAGGACAAGAAACATCAACGATCCGCATGCCCCCTCCTCTGGGACACACCCCATCCCCGCATGCGCGGGGAGCACGTCGAAACCCGGCTGATCCAGCAGGCGTACAAGGGACCATCCCCGCGTGCGCGGGGAGCACCGGAACTCCTCACTTTGGGTCACGCTTTGTGCGGGGCCATCTCTGCGTGCGGGGACCTGTGGCACGGGCGGGGATTTGGTTTGAGCAGACCAGAACCCGTTTTCCGCCGCTCGTGCCTCGATCGCTTCGCGATCTCAGCAGCCAGGGGTGGGCTGCGCCTGGGGTGGGGCTCTAACCTGGCGCCGTCCCTCGGGGGATCTGTCGCAGGGGATTGTGCCGGGGGGTCACCTGCCACTTCTCGGGGGATGCCACCTGCCCTCGGGCGGCTGCGCTCACCAGACCCCGTATGCGGGGAGGTTGTCGCCTGCTTGTTGCGTGTCGACCTAGCGCAGCGTTCCTTCACCCGGGCGGCCCCCG
The DNA here is from genome assembly GCF_039539445.1 of Salinactinospora qingdaonensis. Lineage (NCBI taxonomy): Bacteria > Bacillati > Actinomycetota > Actinomycetes > Streptosporangiales > Nocardiopsidaceae > Salinactinospora > Salinactinospora qingdaonensis. The sequence goes on along the minus strand of NZ_BAABDD010000014.1, from coordinate 123,867 downwards.
GCCTCGTTTCATGCCCCTCAACTACCGCGCCCCCATACCTCTCGTGTCCCCCATGCTTCTCGTGTCCCCCATGCTTCTCGTGTTCCCCATGCTTCTCGTGTTCCCCAGCCACCGCGCCCCCTCAGGCTGCTGAGATCGCGGAGCGATCGAGGCACGAGCGGACGACACACTCTCCCACCCCGCCAAGCACAACCACCCCCTGTGCGGGAAGCACCGCACCTTCAACGGTGAGGGGGCGGAAACATACAGACCATCCCCCCGTGCGCGGGGAGCACTCCATGGCCCACAAATACGCCCTGGTGCAGGCGGAACCATCCCCGCGTGCGCGGGGAGCACCGCGCCGCATCCACCCCGCAGACCTAGACACCGGGACCATCCCCGCGTGCGCGGGGAGCACTCAGCTCCGAAGAGAGCTTCGATACCTTCAGTGGGACCATCCCCGCACGCGCGGGGAGCACTATTGGCGCCCGGCCGCGCGGCGCAGCCAGGCGGGACCATCCCCGCACGCGCGGGGAGCACAGTTCCACCCACGACGCGCCAAGGGTGTCCGCGGGACCATCCCCGCACGCGCGGGGAGCACTGGCCACCGGTCCCGTAGCGGAGCCGAGGAGCTGGACCATCCCCGCACGCGCGGGGAGCACCAGTTGTCTACAGGTACGCGCATAACGGGACGGGGGACCATCCCCGCACGCGCGGGGAGCACCACGGTCGGCACGGCCGCGTTGACGGCTGGACAGGGACCATCCCCGCGTGCGCGGGGAGCACGAACCGGGCCGCGGCCCTGATGCCCGGGGGCGGGGACCATCCCCGCGTGCGCGGGGAGCACCTCGTGACTAGATCCCCCAATGCACTCATATCGGGACCATCCCCGCGTGCGCGGGGAGCACCCTTCACCAGATACGGCAGGTACTCCAGTGCGGGGACCATCCCCGCGTGCGCGGGGAGCACGATGAGGAAATCCAGCCGGACATTGGCGAGGTGGGACCATCCCCGCGTGCGCGGGGAGCACGCTTGCGAAGCGATTTCGGAAGAGGTCGCACGGGGACCATCCCCGCGTGCGCGGGGAGCACAACACCGCCCGATACCGGGCGATCTCCCGTTGCGGACCATCCCCGCGTGCGCGGGGAGCACCCTCGTTGACCTGCGGCGCTATCAGCGGTGAGTGGCTGTTTTGGCCACTTGTTGAGAATCAGACAAAAACCACAAAACACCCGCAAGGTACGCGAGATCAGAATGCAGGGCCATGGTTGAGCAGTTTAGCGGCGGTTATGTAATCTCGGCGGCCGTTTATGGGGGACTCCTGGGTGCTGGCTTCCACGCTGTCAGGAAGAATGATCCTGTAAGCCTTGTTGGAAGCTCTTTTCAGGAGGCGCTATTGGCGACCACGCAGGTGCGGACCTACACCGTGCGGGAGGGCCTACTCGATGAGTGGGTACAGCGGTGGCGGGAGGAGATCGTGCCGTTGCGGCTGGAATTTGGATTCACCCTGGGCGAAGCGTGGGTCGACCGGGAGCGCAACAAGTTCATTTGGACGATCTCCTACGACGGCCCGGAGAGTTTCGCGGAGCGAAATCAAAAGTACTGGGCTTCCTCGGCCCGGGAGGGGATGGATCTCGACCCCAAGGATTACCTGGTCGAAACCGATGTCCGTGAGGTGGAACGGGTTTACTGAGCCTCGCCTTCCCCCAGGGGTTCTGAGGCGTCGTCGGGCACAGCGAGCATGTGGGCGTGGCGCTCTTCGGGGGTCAGCGCACGGAATACCCGTTTACGCGCAAGGTCCTGCAACTCCTTTATGTCGACCTCGGCACGCCATAGCCGCACCGTGGTGTCGTGGGAGCCGGTGATCACATAACGGGAGTCAGGAGTCCAGTTCACACAGGTGGCGCGGTCGCGGTTGATGCCGATCACATCGGCATCCTCACCGCCGCCAGCCGGCCATACCCGAATTGTGTGGTCGTGGGAGGCGGTGGCGATCCGCGTGCCGTCCGGTGACCATGCCACGCCTGGAATCCGTCCTTCGTGGCCGCGCAGCGTAGTGGCCACCTTTCCGGAGGCGAGGTTCCAGATACGGGCCGTCCAATCGGCTGACGAGGTAACGACGCGGGTCTCGTCGGGGGACCAGGAGACCGAATCCACCCAGTTCTCATGCCCGTGCAGCACGGCGTTCTCCTGGCCGGTAGCGAGGTTCCAGACACGGGCGGTGCGATCGTCGGAGGTGGAGGCGATCATGCGACCACTGGGTGACCAGGCGAGGCTGACGACCCAGTCTTGATGTCCAATGAGCACGGTCAGCAGAGAGCCGTCGTGGGCGTCCCAGATCCGAATCCGACCGTCTTGGCCGCCGGTGGCGACCCTGGCCCCATCGGGGGACCATGCCACCGCTTCCACGATCGCGCCCTCATGGCCGAGCACGAAACTCGGTTCTCGAACATCAGGGATAGTGAGGTCCCAGATCAGGGCACGGCGATCGGTACCGCAGGAGATAAGGCGGCGTCCGTCAGCAGAGACCGCGGTGTCGCGAACCTTGCCCTGGTGTCCGCTCACCCGAACGCTTCCGCTCGATGAATCGAAGCCGCCCACGTACAGCGTGCCGTCCTCGGAACCACTGACGACGAGAGCACCGCCGGAATCGCACGACACTGATGTCACGGGTGCCATGTGCTCCACACGCATCCCCTGTTCGATGGAGCGCGGCATCAAGTCCCAGACCCGGGCGGTAGCGTCCTCGGAGCCGGTCGCAAGCTGATTGCCTTCAGGGGACCACACCACGCCCCAGACTCCGTCATCGTGGCCCCGCAGTACGGCTATCTCCTCGGCATCGGCAACGGAGAATACCCGCGCGGTACGGTCGGCCGAGGCGGTGGCCAAGTGGCGCCCGTCAGGCGACCAGGCCACGTTCCACACGCGATCCCGGTGGCCGCGAATCAGCAGAAGTTGACGCGCCTCACTCGCGTCCCACACACGCACCGTGTGATCCCCCGAGCCCGTGGCAATGCGCTGTCCGTCAGGAGACCAAGTGACCCCTTCCACGAAGTCCTGATGCCCCTCAAGGGTGAGTTCGGGCTCACCGGTGGTGATGTTCCATACGATCACGGTCTGGTCGTGGGAGGCGGTCGCCAATCGCGTTCCGTCTGGCGACCAGGCAATCCCTAACACGTTGTCTCGATGGCCGAGGAGTTGGAAAGCCAGCCGCCCTGTGGCCGCCTCCCAGACGCGGACGACCTCATCGCGGGAGGCACCTGCCACCCATTTTCCGCACGGGCTCCAAGCCACCCCGCGCACGACATCGGTGGCGTCGGTCAGGCGCAGCAACACTTTCCCAGTCTCGGCGTTCCACAGCCGTACCGTGCCGTCACGCGATGCGGTGGCGACGCGGGTCGAGTCGGATGCCCAGGTGATCATCTCCACCATCCCCAGGTGCCCTGTCAGCTCACGCAGTGACTCCCCGGTGTTGGCATCCCAGATCCGGGCGGTCCCATCACGGGATGCGGTGGCGATCATGCGGCCACTGGGCGACCAGGCGAGGTTGCGCACCGTATCCTTGTGGCCTTTCAACACGAGTCGGCCGTGGCTGAAGGACAGCGCCGTCATCAGGGCGCGCCGCGCCAACGGAGTGGGCTCGCACTCGCTCAGAGCAGCCAGCGACAGCAGCACAGCCAACTCGGGGTAGCGCTCGACGTTGGCCAGCACATAGTCCGCGATACCGTGCGAGACCCGCCGCAAAAACCCACGATCCCGGCGCCGAGAGGCGTCGACGAAGGCCACGAGCATGGGCGTGTCCTGGCCCGCCTGGGCCAATCCCTCCAGCCACTGCTCAGCCAACGCCAGCCGATCTCCGCTCAGGAGGTAGTCGGAGCTGCGGTCGGCCCTCTCCCAATCGGCGGCCCACCGTTCAAGTTCGGCGCGCTGGCGCAGCCGCTCGGCGTGTGCCTCCACCTCCTGCCGTAACGGTGCCCACTGCCGAAACAGTGCCTCGTGGGTGACTTGGGCCGTAGGTGTGCCGTTGCTGACGTCGGAGACGAGCAGGCGCGCATCGACGAAGGCATCCACCACGCGCCGTTGGGCAGGCTGCAACGTGTTCAGCTCGACTCGCCGCCGGGTGGCGTCGTTGCTGGTGACACTGACGAACAGCAACAGGACGCGCAGCACATCGGAGATGTCCTCCTCATCGCGGAGTTCGGCCACGACCTGGTCAGCGTGACGAGCGAGCGCCCCCTCAACACCGCCCACCGCCAGATAGTCCTGCATCGTCGCAGTGTGACCGGACCCCACGCGCAGGTACAGCTCTTGCAACAGATAGGCGAGAAGGGGCAGGGCATCACCGCTGCCGGTGTCGGCGACAATCCGCTCGACCAACCCGGGTTCCAACTCCATCCCCGCGGCTTCGGCAGGCCCTTCGATGACTTCGGTAATCCCCGAGTGGTCGAGCGCCCCGATCGCTACCGGACTGGTGAACAGGCCAGCGTGCTGGCAGGCCAGCAGGTCACCGAGGAACTCGACGCGGAGGGTGGCGACAACGTGGAAGTGGCGATCGTGGCGGAGCGCGCCCTCCAGGCAGCGCAAAAACACGTCTCGATCGCGCTCTCCACTGAGCGAAACCAACTCCTCTAGCTGATCAACGACCAGTAGTGTGCGCCCGAACCGACGCCCCGAGGCACGGCGGGCCTTACCGAGCAGCCTAGCCAACTCGGTGCTGTCACGGCGCAGCCTTCGGGTCACCGTCTCGGCCGGTTCACCGAGCAGCGCCGCAAGCGAGCGGGCCAACGCGCCAAGGGGATCGGTGCCCGGCACGATCGGCCCCAGCACTATCCACCGCTGCGCCCGCACCCGAGGCAGTACCCCCGCCTGCACCAGTGAAGATTTTCCGCTTCCAGAGGCACCGACGATAGCCAGGAACCGACTGTTGGCATCCGTCCCCGAATCGTGCAGGCGACGCAGGATCTCCGCGGTTTGGGCTTCACGCCCGAAGAAAACCGCTGCTTCGTCTTCCTGGAATGCCTCCAGCCCTGGATAGGGGATGCGATGACGATCCCAGGAGCGGGCAGGGGCGGGTGGATTCTCCATTCGGTAAGCGATCACGTGGCCAACAACCAGCACCACAACCAGCAGCGCCAACCCCGGAACGGCCAGTTGTTCCACCACATTGAGCGGAAAGGGAGCATCGCCGTCAGTGGCATAGTTCGTGACGACACCGAGCATGCTGGCCGCCAATACGAGGAAGAGCTGGAGCAACATCCCCAACCGCTGCCGACGCCGCACGCTCTATCCACCTTGTCCACTCGATTGACAACGGCCCCATTCTCCCGAAATGACAGGAGGCGCCGTCTCCAACGCACGACTTTATGAGCTAAACAACAGCAAGGTGAAGGCAGCCCGTTTTATCGGTCAGCAGTAATACCCATTCCGGCCGGTGAACAAGGCAGACAACCCCGCATACGCGGGGAGCACCCTCGGCGAGCTGCTCCAGCCTGCACCCGTAGGGGACCATCCCCGCGTGCGCGGGGAGCACACGACCTCCCCCACCTGGTGTGGTTCCAAGGTGGGACCATCCCCGCGTGCGCGGGGAGCACCGGCGGGTCACCTCCCCGACCGGCGAGCCGCCGGGACCATCCCCGCGTGCGCGGGGAGCACCCCCTCAGGGACTTTTGCCTCGGGCTCCTCGTGGGACCATCCCCGCGTGCGCGGGGAGCACCAGTGAGCCCGACCGCCCGGTGGCGTCGGGCTTGGACCATCCCCGCGTGCGCGGGGAGCACCAAGCGAGGGGCTACGTCAACAACCGGCTGCCGGGACCATCTCCGCGTGCGCGGGGAGCACCAAGCGAGGGGCTACGTCAACAACCGGCTGCCGGGACCATCCCCGCGTGCGCGGGGAGCACTATTGACGACAACATTTTAGATTGATTGTCCAGGGACCATCCCCGCGTGCGCGGGGAGCACTAGCGGTTGAACTTTTCGCTCAACTTCTCAATTGGACCATCCCCGCGTGCGCGGGGAGCACTGGGCGATCATGGAGGAGGCGAGCCTCCTGCGGGGACCATCCCCGCGTGCGCGGGGAGCACGGGGTTTCGCCGTCCTTGACGGTGAGGCCGAGGGGACCATCCCCGCGTGCGCGGGGAGCACGAGTGCCCGAGGTACTCGGCCAGCGCTTTGATGGGACCATCCCCGCGTGCGCGGGGAGCACGCTCATGAGCTGGTCTCCTCTGACCGGCCGTAGGGACCATCCCCGCGTGCGCGGGGAGCACCATTATCGGTGGGGCGATGGTTGTGGCCATGAGGGACCATCCCCGCGTGCGCGGGGAGCACCCCGGCAGCTTGCGCGACCTCTACCGGCACGTGGGACCATCCCCGCGTGCGCGGGGAGCACAAGCGCGATGAGCGGTGGATCGATGACTTGCCGGGACCATCCCCGCGTGCGCGGGGAGCACCGCTACGGCGGCACGGTCGATGCCGACTCGCGCGGACCATCCCCGCGTGCGCGGGGAGCACGTCGACGGCCAGACCGGGCAGTGCCCCGCGCGCGGACCATCCCCGCGTGCGCGGGGAGCACCTCGTTGACCTGCGGCGCTATCAGCGGTGAGTAGCTGTTTTGACCACTTGTTGAGAATCGGGCGAATGCCGCATAGGCCGCACGGTTCGCAGAGGGGTTGGTTGGTGTCCCATGGTCGGCAGTGTAGCCGTGGCGACGGCTGTCCGGGGGTGGGTGTTGTGGTTAGGTGATCCAGCCGCGGGCGCGGGCTTTGGTCAGGCGGCTTTGGACGGTGCGGGGGTTGAGGCCCAGCGCGGTGGCGATGTCGCGGGGGTGGGTGCCGTGGCGATAGAGCACGAAGGTCTCATCGTCGGGGTGTAGGCGGGTGGGGCTGGGGGTGTGGGGGGTGCGCACCACGCCGGCGGCGTGCAGGCGGCGGCTGATCGTGTCGAGGCTGACCCCCACATGGGCGGCCAGACGGTTCATCGACCAGCCCTCATCGCGGTAGAGGCGGATGACCTCGAGAGTATTGAGCAGGGCATGCGGGCGCGCCCCCGGCCCCATCGCGGTGCCCGCAGCACGTAGGCGGGCGTAGATGGTGGGCAGGCTCCAGCCGGTGTGGGCGGCCATGGCCGCCACGGCAATCCCGGCCTCATAAGCCACCCGAAACTCCTCCGGAGGGCTGTAGCGATGCAGCCGCGCCAACGCAGGATGCTCCCGGGACTGGGCGTCGGCGGATGCGCAGGGCCGCTCCTCGGGGAATGCGGGGGGCTGCTCCTCGGGGAATGCGGGGGGCCGCTCGTTGGGGGATGCGGGGGGCTGGGCGTCGGGGGTGGTGGTCATGAACAGGGTCTTTCCTTACGGGTGCAACACACAGGTCAGGCACAGAACAACGGGGGGTGCCCGGTCGGCCCGGGTGGGGGGTGCGGCCCCCTCCCACGGTCACCGCACCCCCCACAACAGGAGCCCCACGCGGGGGACCCTCGTGGGCCGACCGGGCAGTCTCAGCGAGCGCTACTCCCTAGCCGGGCCACGCCCCGGCCACGGGCGCCAATAGCGCCTCGTGCGATCCCGCTTAGGCAGTGGAGGCCGCGGGTCCTGGGCGTGCAGGCGTTTTTCTAGTTCGGTGGCACTCGAGGCGGCCAGCATGGGCGCCTTCCCGTGGGCGAGCGCGGTCTCGCCCGCCACAGCGATATAGCCCGCGCACCACGCCACGGTGGTGCGGTAGATCCAGTAGTCGGGAAACTCGGTGCGCAGGTGGCGCACCTGGGGGCAGGGATAGACCTCCATCACCGCTCACATCCTCGGCATATCCAGCGGCGCGGGAGGATGCGGCCCTACCGGCTGCCAGGCAATCTCGAAGAACACCCCGCTACCCTGCTCGGGCGGCAGCGGCCCCCACGCATGGGCGAACGCCTCGACGAGTGCCAGCCCATAGCCCGACTCACGCTCGGGGCTCGCCTCGCGGGCCTGCACCCGCGGGCGGGACGAACTCCCGGCGTCACGCACCCCCACGCGCAGCCAGCCGGCGAAGCGTGCCCACACATACACCGTGTAGCCCCACTCGCCGCTGGCCGTATGCCGCAGCGCATTCGTGGCCGTCTCCGAGAGCAACAGCGCGGCGGTGGCTTGCTGCTCCTGCGGCGCGCCCATCTCGGCCGCCACCGACTCCAGCCAGCCCCGGCCGGTCTTCACACTCGACGCCTCCCCGGTAAACCGGCGCCGCCACGCACGATCACACGCCATCACCGCCGCTCACCCACCCTCAACACGTAGGGGCGCACACGGCGACCACGCGGGCGAACCACCGGGACCACAGCCCCGAAAACCCCGCCGTGCCAGGACAACCCGGCACACCGACTAGCCTTACTCACAGGTCCTCACCTGCTCCATTCAGGTCGAAGGGCTCAGGCCCTACCGGGTGCGGCCACACCTGGGTAGGGCCGTTTAGCTTCCAAGCGGCGCACTCGCCGCCGCCAAGCGCCAAATAGCGCTCTACAGCAAGCCTCTCCAAAGCAGGTCAGCGCGTCTATAGTTTGAACTGAAACGCTAATTTTTCTTCAGACATCCTTTTCATGGTTCAACAGAGTTTGAATATGCTTGAACCATGCCGAAGAAAGTTAAGCCACAGTGGGTGGGGTTCGGTCGAGAGTTGCGACGATGGCGTGAACAGCAGGGCTTCACGCAGGGACAACTGGGCGATCGAGTTTCAATTTCCTATGGTCTGGTGAGCGCTTTTGAGCGCGGCACACAAGCCCCAAAACTGGACTATGTTGAACGAATCGACCAAGCCCTTTCAAGCGGTGGCGCCCTAGTTCGGCTATGGCATGCTGCGAACAAGGGCAACGGACTCGCTTCCTGGTTTCGTGGTCTAGCTTCTCTGATCCAGCAAGCCTCTGAACTACGCGAGTACAACCCGATGCTCATCCCTGGACTGCTCCAGACCAATGATTACGCTCGTACCATCCTGCGGGCGGGCCAGCCAGGCGACACCGACGACGAGATCGAGGAGCAAGTCGCAGCTCGCATGAGCCGACAGTCGATCCTGTCCTCGGAGCGTCCCCCTCACCTGGTAGAGATCCTCGACGAAGCGGTTCTGCGCCGCCCCGTTGGTGGGCGTGAGATCATGGCACAGCAGTTAAAGCGCTTACTCGATGCCATTTCGGGGTCAAGGCTCACCTTGCAGGTCATACCACTCAGTACTGAGCATCATCCCGGATTATCCGAAGCGTTCTCGCTGGTAGCCGTGCCCGAGCGCGGCGAAGCCCTATACATGGAAACTCGCATGTCAGCCACAGCGGTTGACGAGCCCGAGGTAGTAGCGGCATACAACCGCCACTTCGGAGACCTGCGAGGCGCAGCCCTGCCGCCAGCAGCGTCCCGCGAGCTGATTGAAAGCATCAGAGGAGAATTCCAGTGACCGCTAACCAGCATGTTTGGCACAAGTCCAGCTACAGCAACCAGACCGGCGGGCACTGTGTCGAGGTGGCCGAGGCCGTGGCCGCGGTCTATGTGCGCGACACTCAGCACCGCGAGCGCGGGCATCTCGCGTTCTCACCCGCCGAGTGGGCCGCCCTGCTCTCCGAGGTGAAGCACGACCGGCTGTAGCCCGGCGGGCGCCTTCAAGCAGGCGGAAGGCGCCGGGAAAAGGTCAGCGGCCGTGGGTGAATCTCCCCGATACCCACGGCCGCCCGGCCCGCTGTACGGTGACCAAAAGGGAACAGCGGGCACGTCTTATCCGGTTATCTCGCTAGTTCGCCGCGGCGGGTGTTTCCGCCGCCTCTCCCCCGCTACTTCACGCGAGTATCGCCGCTGCCCTCGATCCAGGTGTCGGGGACGACCTCCCGGTCGACGCGGCAATCCAGCAGGCAGGGGGCCTTCTCGCGCAGGGCGTCGGCCAGCGCGTCGTCGACCTCGTCGTCGAAGCTGACCGTGTGCGAACGCACGCCGTGGGCGCGGGCCACCGCGGCGAAGTTGGTGAACGTGAACTCGGTGCCCACCGCGCGGCCCTCGAAGCGGCGGCGCTGATGGTTGTACTGCGACGAGTAGGTGGCGTCGTTGCAGACCACGACGATCACGTGCGAGCCGCGCCGCGCGGCGGTCTCCAACTCGGACAGGCACATGGCCAGACAGCCGTCACCGACAAACGCCACCCCGACGCTGCCGGTGTCGGCCTCGGCCACACCCAACAGGGCGGGAAACGAGTAGCCCATGGCGCCCAGTCCGGCCGAGCGGATGTAGGTACGCGGCTCCAACACCCGCAGCTTCTTGCCGAAAAAGGAGTGCAACCCGGAGTCGATCGAGATGACGGCCTCGCGCGGCAGTAGGCGCTCCAGCGCGCGCACCAGGCGCCACGGGCTGACCCCGGTGCCGGGGTGGGGCTGGTCGGCGCGGTCGAGGTAGGCGCGCCGGCCCACCTCCCAGTCGGCGCGGGGCCGACTCCAGTCCTGGCCGCAGCGGTAGCCCCGCTCGGTGAGGCGCCGGCCCAGGGCGGTGAGGAAACCGTGGGCGTCGGCGACGACGGTGCGGTCGGCGGGCACGCCGCGCTGGCCTGCGGCGGGGTCGATGTCGACGCGCACAGTACGGGCGGTGTCGGGCCAGGCCGACCATTCGAACGTGGACACGTCGCTGAGGGCGGCGCCGACGACGATCACGAGGTCAGATGAGGCCAGCAGGCGTTTGGCGGAGTGGTCGCCGGCCTGGCGGGCGACGACGCCGAGGTGCAGCGGGTGGTCCTCGCCGAGGGCGCCGCGCCCGCCGTCGGTGGTGACCACGGGCAGGTTGTGGTGTTCGGCCAGCTCGGCCAGGGCCGGGGTGGCGCCCGACCACAGCGCTCCCGCGCCCACGAACAGCGCCGGCTTGGTGGCGGCGGCGAGCAGGTCGGCGACGGCAGCCACGTCGTCATCAGCGGCGGGGGTACGCACAGCGGGCACGCGGTCGCTCGCGGCGGTGACGCGGCGCGGGCGTGCGGGCAACTCCTGTTTGATGACGTCTTTGGGCAGATCGAGCAGGACCGGACCGGGCCGTCCGGAGGTGGCCAACCACAAGGCGCGGTTGACGGTGGAGGCGGCGTCGGCGGGGTCGCGCAGTTGGATGGCGGCCTTGGTGATGGGACGGTGCAGTTCGAGGACGTCGAGGACGTGGTAGCCCTCGCGCAGCGTGTCCTCGGTGCCGCGGCGGACCTCGTTGCCGGTGAGGGCGAGGATGGGCACGCCGTCCTTCCACGCGCCACCGATGCCGTACATCTGGCGCAGCGCGCCGGGGCCGACGTGGGCGAGGCAGACGCCGAGGCGGCCGGTGGCGCGGGCGTAGCCGTCGGCCATGTGGGCGGCGGCCTCTTCCTGGCGGGCACTGACGAACTCCAGGCGGGGCTCGTTGCCGATGGCGTCGGCGATGTCCATGGTCGAGGTGCCGATGACGCCGAAGACTTTTTCGACGCCGGCGGCGGCGAGGGTTTCGACGATGGTCTGCGCCGCTGTGGCCATCTGTCGCCTCCTGGGGTCATGGCGCGGGCGCGCCGGTGGGTGGGACGGGTCGCCGGGTGTCCCGGTGCCCCCGCAGGGCGCTGCGGGGGCACCGGGTGGGGGGTGGTTCCCGTGCGTTAAATGCCGAACAGGGTGGTGGCGTTGCCGCCGCAGATGCCGGCGCGTTCTTTGGGGGAGATGGCGCTGAGGCCGTCGATGAGGCCGAGCGGGTCGCTTTCGCCCATGTCGAAGGGGTAGTCGGTGCCGAGAAGGACTTGTTGTACCCCGGCGAACTCGACGAGGTTTTCCAGGATGCGGGGGGAGAAGACCATGGTGTCGAAGTAGACCTGGCGCAGGTAGGTGCTGGGGGGCTGCTCGATGCGTTCGCGGCATTCGGGGCGGACCTGCCAGGCGTGGTCCATGCGGGCGCTGTAGAAGGGGAGGTAGCCGCCGCCGTGGACGACGCACAGCCGCAGGTCGGGGTGTTGGGCGAGGGCGCCGGAGAAGATGAGGCGGGTGAGGGCGAGGGTGGAGTCCATCGGGTTGCCGATGACGTTCATCAGGAAGAAGTCCTGGAAGCGCTCGCCGTCGGTGAAGCCGTTGGGGTGGAGTAAGACGACGGCGCCCAGTTCTTCGGCGCGGCGAAAGAAGGGGCGGAAGCGTAGGTCGTCGAGGTCGCGGCCGGTGATGTTGCTGGAGATCTGGACGCCTTTGAAGCCCAGCGTCTGGACCACGTAGTCCAGTTCTTGCACGGCGCGTTCGCTGTCTTGCATGGGCACGGTGCCCACAGCGGTGAAGCGGTCGGGGGCGGCGGCGACCATCTCGGCGAGGCGGTGGTTCTGTAGCCGGGCGAGTTCGTGTCCCAGGGCCGGGTCGGTCCAGTAGTAGAACTGGGAGACGAACGAGGCGAGCACTTGGATGTCGATGCCCAGGCGGTCCATGTCGGCGACGCGAAGGGCGGGGTCGGTCATCTTGGGGCGCAACTCCGGCAATAGCGTGCGGTTGGTGCACGTGGTGCCTTGGCCCGCGTAGCGGTCGTAGGGGTCGTTCAGCAGGATCTGTTCCTGCGAGTAGTACTTCTCGACCAGGTCCTTGGCGGCCTGGCAGAAGATGTGGCAGTGCGCGTCGACCACCGGATCGCTGGTCGCGCCGTGTGGTGGCCGCACCGTTGACCGCTGCCCGGCCGTCGTGTCCCCAATCATTGCCCGCACCCGCTCTCTACCGCGTCAACCACGTCGACTGTCTGTACTGGAAGGCTCGGCCCCTAGGTTGTTTTTCGGGCGGCTGGGGGCCGTGGGGGTGTTCTTCGTTCGCTCGTGCCTCGATCACTTCGCGATCTCGGCAGCCCGCGGGGCGCCGGTGGAGGCGCTCGCCCCCGTGTGCCCCCACTTGTCCTCGTCGCCCGTCCGAAAACGGCCCTTAGCCGGGGCTGTTTACTGCCGGTGTCCCTTGTTGTCGATGACGTTCTTGCAACTGAGGACCTCAGAGTCCTCGACCGCGGTGACCTGGTGGGGCACATCGGGCAGGGCGTGGAAGGCCGATCCGGGACCCAGTTCGCCGATGTCGCCGTCAAGGTCGACTCTGAGGCGACCGGAGATGACGACCATGATCTGTTCGTGGGGGTGGTGGTGGCGTTCGGCCCCCTCGCCGGCTTTGAAGGTAAGGCGCCCCACCTCGATGGACTGGCCGGTGGCCAGCTCGCCGTAGGCGGTGGAGTGCTTGGGGGTCACGTATTCCTTTTCGACGTTGTCGAAGTGAATGAACGGCATGGTTCGTCCCTCCACGGGAAGCTTCAGCAAATTACACTGCATTTTATACGATGCATAGTCGCGTAGCAATATGCGAATATTGTCGGCTTAATACGCGATGGTGAGGTGTCGTCCTTAGCTCGCCCGCACGTCCGCCGTAGCGTGGCGCGACAGCCACGGGGAGCCCGAGCGGCACTGGGTTGTTATTTTTCGAACGGCTGGGGTCAGGGGTGCGCGGGAGTTCGTCGTCCGCTCGCGCCTCGATCGCTGCGCGATCTCGGCACCCCGTAGGGGCGACAGCGGACACGCTCCCCTGTTCCGCCCGCCCCCGCCCGCGCCGACCTTTTCAAAAAACAGAACCCAGGGCGCCACTCGGGTATACGTGCCCCTCACCCCGGCGTGGGGGCGAAGGCGGCGTGCCGGCTACTCCTTGCCGAGGTCGGGAACGCCGTCGACCGTGCCGTGGATGTGGTTGAGGATCGCCTCGCGCACCGCTTCGACGTCGCGGTCGCGCACGGCTTGCAGGATCTGGTGGTGCTGGTTGTTGGCTTCGTCGAGACGCCGCCCGCCGTGCAGCATGGCGGCCAGGATGTACATCGAGGCCGAGCCTTGCAGGGCCTCGACGATGCCGGCCAGTCGCGGCGAGTGCGCCGACTGGACGAACACCCGGTGGAACTGGCGGTTCAGCTCGACCCAGCGGGTGGGGTCGTCCTCGGCGTCGGCGCGCGCCTGGATCTCGGCGGCCTGCTCGATCTCCTCCTCGGAGATCCACTCCACCGCCCGCTGCATGACCTCGGGCTCCAGCAGCCGGCGGATGCGGTAGATTTCCTCGGCCTCGTCCTTGCTGAGTTCGCGCACCACGGCGCCCCGGTGGGCGTCCAGCCGGATCAGCCCCTCGGCGGCCAGGTCGCGCAGCGCTTCGCGCACCGGGGTCGTGCTCACGCGCAACTGCCGGGCCAGGTCGGCCTGGACGAGTCGCTCGCCCGCCTTCACCTGGCCGGTCAGGATGGCTCGGGACAACGTGTCGCGAACGAACTGGTAGGTCGTTCGCCGCTCACCGTAACGCAGGAGATCCAACAGGGGTACCGCCGACCGAAGCTCGTGCTCGTCGATTGCCAGGGCTGTATCGCAGCCTGATTCTACCGTTGATCAGACATGATCGATAAGCGAATGCGTGCATCATAGCTGACTGTCCCATCCTCCTCGGTCGAGGTCACGATTGCCCCATGTCAGCCATGGAGCGCCACCGTGGCGCGGTCACCGTCGACCGCGGCGACGAACCGGCCGGGTTCGGCCAGGTCGGATAGTGAGAGCCCGGCGCTGTCCAGGCGTACCCCCAAGACGGCGGGCACTCCCAGCGAGGTGGCCACCTCGAAGACGTGGGCGCCCGGGTTGCCGCCGAGGGTCACCAGCGCTGAGGCGCTCCACAGCAGGGGCGACAGGCCCGGGAGCGGGCTCTCGGCCACCACCACCTCCCGGCCGCCCAGCGGCGGGGGGTCGTGGGGGTTGGTCACCACGATCACGGGTCCGGCGCCCACGCCCGAGGCGGCCGAGCGTCCCGGCAGCGCGGGGCCTTGGGTGGAGATCGTGGAGAAAACGAAGGGTTCCCACGGGTCGGGACCGATGCGGGGCGCCTTGCCAGGGCCGTGACCGCGCTCGAACCAGCCGGCGATCTCGTCGGCGCTGTGGCGCCACAGATGCCCGGTGTGGCCGATGAACCCGGCCTGGACCGCGGCCACGGCCACCCCGTGGAGCAGTTCGACGATGCGCTGGCCCCACTCCCCCGGTACGGGGGCGAGGGCGGCCAGACGCCCCAGAGCCCGGCCGCCCTCGTTGCCACGTAGCCGGCGCAACACAGAGGTGGCCACGTCGGCGGCGTGGGGCATCGTGTCGCGCCAGGCCCGCTCGGTGAGCGTGCGCGCCAGGTCGTGGGCGTCGCGCAGGTCGGTGCGGGGATCGCGCGAGGCCGCCATCGGGACACCGGGACGTACCGGGGTGTCGGCGGCGGCCAGCCATGGCAACACCAGCTCGGCGCCCAGCGTTCCGGGGTGGTGGGCCGCGCCCACCGCCAGTCGCAGCGCGAGCGGGTCGACGGTGCCGGTGGCGACGGGTTCGGCGGTGACGGCGCCGCGCACGCGCGAGCGGGAGGACTGCAACAGTACGGGCTGGTCCCCGGTGAAGGCCCACTCGATGGTGGCGTCGCCGACCCGGTCGAAGGTGTCGCGGGCCAGTTGGGCCACCCGCGCGAAGACGGCCGCGTCGATGCCGCTGTCGGCGGTGTCGACGTCGACCTCCCCCTCTGCGGTGACGGTGGCGCACACGCCGCTGTCCCAGCCGGCGGTGAGTTGGGACAGCCGGCCGGTGGTGGCCACGACCTCGACGACGCCGTCGGGGCTGACGCTGGCCAGCCCCCCGCACTCGGTGACCAGTTGCGGCTGCACCAATACGGCCATGGCGACGGCGCCGGGGTCGAGGTCGGCCTGCTCGCAGCGTTCCACGGCGTCGACGGTGAAGGTCGAGGCCCACACGCCGCGCACCGCGGTGTCGAGTTCGTCGGGTGTGACGTCCTCGAAGGTGCTGAAGGCGCCGGCCCAGCGCCCGCCCGACTCCAGTTCGCTGGAGGAGCGCACGATGGCGGTGTGGAACCGGCCGCGCATCTCGGTACGCAGGTGCCGTTCGAGCTCGGGGGCGAGCTTTTCGGCCATGACCGCCAGGCGCGCGGCGCCGCTGCCCCCCTCGGTGAGGGCGGCGGCGCCCGCGCCCAGAGCGGGGCGCGCACACTCGGCGGTGACGACGAACCCGGGCGCGACGGGCAGGCCGGCGCGGCGCAACTGGGCGAGCCGGGCCGCCTTGGCGCCGGCCGCGCGCGGGTCGAGTGCGGCCTCGTCGTCGAGATCGATGAGCGACATGTCAGTCCACCGCGATGATCTCGTGTGGCTTGTAGCTGGAGAGCAGTTCGGGGCCGTCCTCGTTGACCACGAGCATCTCCTCCAAGCGCACGCCGAACTCGTGCAGCTTGCCGTGTTGGGTTTCCAGGGCGAAGACCATGCCTTCCTGGATCTCCACGGGGTGGTCCAGCGACCAGATGCGCGAGATGACGGGCTGGTCGTACTGGGCCAGGCCAAGGCCGTGGCCCCACAGGTTGGCGGCGGCCTGGTCCTCCTCCTCGTAGCCCCAGGCTTCCTTGGCCGAGGGCCACTTGGAGGCGATGTCGCGGGTGGTGGCGCCGGGGCGGACGGCCTCGATGGAGTCCCATAGCCACTTGTGGGCTTCGTCGTAGTAGCGCTGCATCTCGGCGGTGGGTTTGCCGCCCACACAGTAGGTGCGGTAGACGCAGGATTTGAAGCCGTTCCAGGTCAGCGCGGCCAAGTCGATGATGACGAGTTCACCGGGGCGGATGATGCGGTCGGAGAAGTTGCGCCAGTTGGGCCAGGCGTTGGGGCCGGAGGAGACGATGACGTCTTCGACGTCTTCCATGCCGGGGATGTCGTAGAGGTATTTGAAGCCGAAGGCGGCGACCTCGTTCTCGGTCAGGCCGGGTTTGAGGAACTGGGTGAACTCGTAGTGGAGCACGTCGCAGATCGCGCCGACGATGCGCATGGCCTTGATCTCGTCGGGGCTTTTGACGGCGCGGGCCTCCATCATGGGGGTCATGCCGTCGCGCCACTCGATGCCGGCGCGCTCGAAGGCGCGCATCATGTTGACGTCGATGAAGTCGACGCCGATGGGCTTGTCGCGCACCCCGGCCTCTTCGAGGTCGTTGAGCAGGGCCTGGGTGAACTTCTCGACCTGCTGCTCGGCGGCGGGGCCGGCGGCGCCCTTGATCCAGCTATAGGAGTGGCGGATGTTGCTCTTGGGAATCCAGGGGTTGTGCACCTCCAGGTGCAGCCCGATGTCGCCCTGCTCATAGACGATGGGTTCCCTGCTCTCCACCAGAATCCCGTAGCGCAGCCCCGGCTTGAGCCGGTTCCAGCCCGGGGTCAGCGTCGAGGAGATGTAGCGCAGGTTCTCGTCGTACATGCACAGCATCGCGCCCAACTCGTGGCGGTGCATCGCCTCGCGCGCGCGGCGCAGTCGCCATGAGCGCACCGCGTCCCAGTTGATGCCCTCTTTCCAGTCTGTGCTGAGAGCGCCGAAAGCTTCCTTCACGCTTCCTCCTCCGGGTCCTGACCGCGCCGGGGCGGCCGGTTGGTCCTGTCGGTCGGATACAGCCGGAACACCGACCGTGCATCGCCGATTTTATAAGACACTATACATAATGCACTATCGCTTATCTAGTGCTCAATAGGGAAACATCGCTGGCGAGAGCGGGGGCGGGCCGTTGCATGCGCGCTCCGGCGCGGCTCCCCGGTCGAACGCGAACCGAAAATCGCCTGAAACCACGGAAAACGGCGGCACACCACACGGCCTCGACTTGGGGCAGCACAGCGGCCCCGCCGCAGACACGCCGGGTGTGAGCGCTCCCACTCCTCCCCCATACGGCGAGCCGCGTCATGTATATTGCAATTAGTTCTATTGCTGGTCGGTTCTGTAACCGGAAGATTGCGGGGGAGAAGGTGAACCTGCTCGAATTCGCGGAAGAGCGGCGGACGGCACACGAGTTCGTCCGCGACACGCTCCGTCGCGCCATCATCGGGGGCGCCTTCACCGGCGGGACGCGCCTCGTCCAAGCTGACATCGCCGAACAGCTCAAGGTCAGCACCACCCCGGTGCGCGAGGCGCTGCGCGATCTGGCCAGCGACGGGCTGATCGTCTTCGACCCCCACCGCGGCGCGATCATCCACGAGCTCGACGCCAGCGAACTGGTGGAGATCTACGAGATCCGCAAGGCGCTGGAGCCGCTGGCCATCCGCAAGGCCGCCCAACGCATCACCGAGGAGCAACTGCGCGAGGCCACCGCGTTGCAGCAGCGCATGGACCGCGAGGAGGACCCCGCGGCGTGGGTGGAGCTCAACTGGGAATTCCACTCGCTGCTGGAGCGCGCCGCCAGCTCCCCCCGGTTCCAGTCGCTGCTCAAGAGCGTGCAAGACATCGCCGCCATCTACGTGGCCCACTCGCTCAAGATCGAGCCCCAGCGCATGGCCTCGGGCAACCGGGAGCACTGGGCGCTGCTGGAGGCGTTGCAGCGCCGCGACGGCGAGAAGGCGGCCAGCGTGCTGGTCAAGCACCTCGACGGCACGCTGGGCACGATCCTGTCCTCGGGCAGCCTGGAAAGCAGCAAGGGCGGCCGGAGCAGCGAGGCTGAGGAGCGCGGCCCGCTCCCGCTGAGCGCGCTCGCCCAGCAGTAGCCGCCCCTCACCCCCGCCCCGAGGCGAGGTGGCCTCGCCCGCGCGGGCCCGCCCGCGAGCGCGCTGTGGCGCACCTGCGCCCCGCTGTGGGCGGGGTGGGCGCGCACCGTAGCGCCGCGCCCACCGCAGGGTCGCCGTCATTGCCCGCTCGCCCGGGCCAGCGGGCGCACGCTGCCCTCGTACCAGCTCCCGCTCTGCTCCTTGCCGCGCGCCACGGCCAGCAGCGCGCCGCGGCGGCGCTGCGGCAGCGTCCGGCAGAAGCTCTCGATCTCGACGGCAGAGGTGACCCAGCGGCTCTCCAGCCCCAACGCCGTGCCGATCGCGGCGATGTTGGGGTTGTCGTAGTCCACGCCGACGTTGCGCCCGCCGTAGGCTTCGCGCTGCTTCTTGCGCTGCGAGCCGAAGCCGCCGTCGTCGAGGACGATGACGACCACCGGCACCTCCAGCGCGGCCACCGACTCCACCGCGGCCATCGACATGAAAAACGAGCCGTCGCCCAGCACCGCCACGGCCCCGTCGACCTCGCCGGAGATGACGGCGCCGATGGCGTTGGGGACCGCGAAGCCCATGTAGCCGAAGCCGTAGGGGTAGAGGAACCGGCTCGTGCCCAGCCGGGCGGGCGCGGTCAGGGTGAGCGGGCCGAAGCCGGGGTCGATGGCCACCGCCCAGGAGGCGGGGGCGGCCTGGACGATCTGTCCCACCAGGCGGGCATCCAGCGGTGCATTCTCGATGTCGCCGGCCATGGTGTCGCCGGCGGGGCCGTCATAGAGGTCGACCGCGGCGGCCCGATCCAGCCACTGCGGCGGCCACCGGGTCTCGCGGTCGGCAAGCTCAGCGGTGAGCTGGTCGAGGAACTCCTCGGCGTCGGCGATCACCCCGATGTCGGCGGGCAAGCGCAGGTCGACCTTGCGCGTATCGGGGTGGACCAGGGCCAGCCGGCTGCCGGCCTTGGGCAGCGACCAGCGCACCGTGTCGATGTCGGACAGCTCGGCCCCCAGCGCGACGACGCAGTCGGCTTCGGCGACGAAAGCGGTGGTGGAGCGGGAGCCGAAGCGTCCGATCGTGCCCACGTAGCCGGGACGCTCACCGATCCCGCCATGGGCGCCGAACGTGGCTGCATAGGGCACCCCCAGGTCGACGCAGCGGCGCACGATCGCGTCGGGGTCACTGCCGGGGAAGGCGGCCTCGCCGATGAGCAGCACGGGAGCGGTGGCCTCGGCGAGCATGTCGGCGATGCCGGCCACTGCGCGCGCGTTGGGCGCGATGCGGGTGGCCGGAGCCGTACCGCAGGCGGCGATGTCGTCGAGGATGGGGCCGGCGTCGTCGTGCCACTGGCGCGCCTGTTCGGCGGGGATGGTGGCCAAAGCGATGTCTTCGGGCAGGTCGATGTGGACCGGCTGGGCGGCGCCGCGCATGGCCTGGCCCAGGGCGCGGCGCAGCACGTGGGGAACCTGGTCGACGCGGGTGATGCGGTAGGAGAAGTTGGTGACCGCCCCCATCGCGCCCATGATGTCCCAGTCGTGGTAGGGCTCGCGGACCAGCGTCTCGCTCTCCTCGTTACCGGTGATGAGCAGCATGGGCACGCCGTCGCGGGCCGCGCCCACGATGGAGGTGACACAGCTCGTGGCGCCGGGGCCGACGTGGGTGAGCACAACCCCCAGCCGCCCCGAGGTACGCGCGTACCCCGAGGCCATGTCGGCGGCGCTTTGCTCGTGGCGGGCGCCGACGTAGCGGATGTGGCCGTTGGCGGCGATACCGTCGAGCAGCGGCATGATGGTGCTGCCGGCCACGCCGAAGACGTCGCGGACACCGCCGCGAGCCAGGAGCGCGACCAGTGCGTCGGCGACGGTGACCTGCCGATCCGGGCCGGTCTGGGGTGGGTGCATCTGTCCTCCTTGGAGATGAGATCCCCGTGGGGCGCCCGCGGTGCGCACGCGACGGGGTTGGTGATCGGCCGGGGGTCAGTACGTGCGGGGGGATCGTTCGCGCACGGCGCTGGGCAGCACCATGGCGGCGGTGAGGAGGGCGATGGTGCCCATAGCGATCCAGGAGGGGCCATAGCCGCCGGTGACCCCGACAGCGGCGCCGAAGAGGACCGGGCCGAAGAGTCCGCCGGCCATCATGGAGCTGAGCAGGACCCCGCCGGCGCGGCCGGCCCGTCCCCGGCCAAGGGTTTCGGCGCCGAACGCGCGGCTCAGCCCTACCCAGCCTTGGGCGACCAGGCCAAACAGCAGCGCCGTCAGCGGCCCTAGCACACCGATCAGCAGGTCGGGGATTGCTCCCAGGCAGATAGCCACGGTGCCGCCGGTCAGCGCGCAGGCCACCAGGGGGTAGCCGCGCCGACCCGACCATAGGGCGTCGCTGGCCCACCCCCAGGCGATACGGCCGATGGCTCCGCCGACGCTGAACAGGGCGAACCACGCTCCGGCGGTGACCGGGTCCAGGCCCACGGTGTCGACGAAGAACAGCGTCAGGAAGGTCATCGTGGCGGAGATGAACACGCCCATGCCGAAGCTGAAGGTCATGACGGGCGCCAACGGGCGCACGGTGGCCAGCATCCGCGCCGAGGCGGTGGCCGGCCGGTGGGGCGGCGGCTGTGGCGAGTCGTCGCCGTGGGCCGGGGCGGGCTCCTCGGGGGTGTCCTGGGGCGGGCCGGTCGGGGTAGGGCGGGCGCTGGGCACGGTGCGGCTCAGCGGGAGTCCGACCAGCACCACGACCACGGCCAGGCAGGCGATGGCGCCGCGCCAGCCGGCCGACGAGGCGGCGATGGTGGGCAGGGTGAGGCTGACCAGGCCGGCGCCGGCCGGGGTGCCCATCTGCTTGATGCCGAAGACCAGGCCGCGCGAGTCCACCGGGCACAGTTCGTAGCCCAGCCGGTCGGTCAGCGGTGGGACGGCGCTGCGCGCCACCCCGGCCAGCAGGAAGCCGGCCATGAGCATGGCGACGTTGAGGGAGGCGGCGACCGCGGCCAGCGCCGTCGCCATCCCGGCCGTGGTGACCGCGATGACCCGTGCCGGCCGTCCCGCGTCGACCCAGGTACCTAGCCAGGCCGCTGCTAAGCCGGTGCCGATGTAGGGCGCGGCGCCGATGACGCCCATGGCCGAGGTGGAGATGTCCAGGCTGGTGCGGATGAACGGCGCGAGTGCCCCCAAGGTGGTGAACACGGCCGCTTGCAGGGTCATCAGCCCCGCGAGGTAGCCGGCCACACGCCATCGGTTCGCTGCCACTGCTCGCCCTTCCTATCCGGCGATCGCCCCCGTTGGATGCGCCTCGGGGCCGTCGCCGGTCGACCCCGAGGCACTGTGCGGTGGTCACAGCCACGTGCCTTCAGGAAGCGGCACGTTGAGCAGCAGCGCGAACAGCGCGTAGAGCGCCATCGCACCGGCTGCGCTGGACAGCAGCTTGATCGCCAGGGACAGCAGGGTGGGCCGCCCGCCCAGCACCAGCGACACCGCGAACATGAAGGTGATGGTGGCCACCAGGTAGCCCAGGCCGCCGAGGATGACGAAGTAGCCCACGACGGCGGCGATGAACCATGCCGCGTCGACGGCGGCGCCCCACGAGGGGAACATCCGCTGGCGACCGCGTTTGAGCAGCGCGGATACGACCAGCACCGCGCCGACGACGATGAGGCCGGTGCTGAGCACGTTGGGAAAGAGCCAGGCGCGCTCGCCCCAACTGCCGCCGGCCTGGAGCGCCCCCGCCCCCAGCAGGAAGAACGCTAGCCCCGAGAAGAGGTTGTAGTTGAGCACGCCCTCAATCGGGCTGGTCTGGTCGGTCTGGGTGGTCACCGCGACCTCACCTCGCTCTGGTCGGTCTCCTCGACGGTGGCCTGGCCGGTGGGTTCACCGCGCGGCGGTTCCGGGACGTCCGGCTCCTCGCCGGTGTCGGCAGGGTCCTCGGGTTCGTCGGGGTCGTCCTCGCCGGCGAGCTGCCTGCGGCGCTCGGCCCGCCGCGACAGCACCGTCCACACGATCGAGGCCACCGTCAGCAGGATGAGTCCGGCGGAGATGGGACGCAGCACGAAGACCTCCATGTAGGAAGAGCCCTGGGCCATCGACAGCGCGGTGTCCAGCCCCGACTCCACGATCGGCCCCAGGATGATGCCCAGCGCCACCGGCGCCACCGGCACGCCGACCTTGGTGAGCAGGTAGCCGGCCACGCCGATGATGAACATCAGGTAGACGTCGAAGATGTTGTTGCGGATCGCGAACGAGCCCACGACGGCCAGTCCGGCGATGGCGGGCACGAGAATCTGGACGGGCACGGCCACCACCGAGACCAGCAGCGGCGAGAAGAGCACGCCCACGACGAAAACCAAAAGCCCGCCGATGATCATCGCCCAGATGAAGGCGTAGACGATGTCGGGGTTGGTCTGGAACAGTTCCCCGCCCGGCCGCAGGCCGTGCAGCAGCAGGGCGCCCAGGATGACCGCGCTGGGCGAGGAGCCGGGCACTCCCAGGGTCAGGGTCGGGACCATGGAGGCGGGAGCGGCGGCGTTGTTGGCCGTCTCGGAGGCGACCACGCCCTCAATCGCTCCCTTGCCGAACTGCCGCTTGTTACGCGACCAGCGCTTGGCCTCGTTGTAGGAGATCAGGGCCGCGATGGGCGAGCCGGCGCCGGGCAGGATACCGATCACTGTGCCCAGCACGCTGGAACGGGCCAGGTTGACCGGGTTGGCCGCCCGCGGCAGGGTCTTGCGCAGCACACCCTTTTCACGATCGAGGGTGCCGATGCTGCTCTTGGTGCGTCGGCCCTCGATGAGCTTGATGAGCTGGGGGATGGCGAACAGGCCGATCAGTACCACCGGCAGGCTGATGCCGCCCATGAGCTGGTACTGGTCGAAGGTGAAGCGGGTCTCGCCCCCGGAGACGGCGACACCGATCGTGCTCAACAGCAGACCGAACATCCCGGCGCCGATGCCGCGCAGGAACGATTTGCCCACGATCGAGCCCATGATGGTCAACGCGAGGATGCCCAGCCAGAAGAACTCCGGTGGGCCGAACTGTAGGGAGAGCGCGGCCAGCGGCGGAGACAGCAGCAGCAGGGCCACGCCGCCGACTACGGCGCCCACCGCGGAGCTGAAGCAGGCGGCGATCAGGGCGCGGCGGCCCTGACCTTTTTCGGTCATGGGGAACCCGTCGAAACTGGTCGCCAGCGAGCTGGGGGTTCCGGGGATGTTGACCAGGCAGGCCGGGATGGCGTCGCCGTACATCGCGCCGATGTAGAGGCCGCCGAGCATGACGAGGCCGGCGGTGGGTTCCATCACGAAGGTGAAGGGAACCAGCAGCGCGGTACCCATCGTGGCGGTCAGGCCGGGCAGACACCCCACCAGCACCCCGCCGAGCACCCCACCGAGCAGGTACAGCAGGTGCATCGGCTGGAGGCTGGCCAAAAGCCCTTCGATCATCTGAGTGCTCCTTCCGGAGGAAGGCGGCAGCCGGCGCGCGGTCCCCGCCTGTCCCCGAGGCCACGGGGTCGCCGAGCCTCGGGGAGGCGGCGGGGAGCGCGCGGGTGCCTACTCCCCCTCTTGCTCTTCGATGAGGGCCACGATCTCCTCGTACTGGCCGGAGATGCCGGAGACGAACTCCTTGGTCTCCTCAGGGCCATAGCCCAGGACCTGCTGCCCCTCGGCCGCGACCGACTCTTGGACCTCTTCCTTGTCCAGTGCCGCGAGGATGGCGTCGGCCAGTGTCTGGCGGATCTCCATGGGGGTGTCCTTGGGTGTGGCCACGCCCCACGAGGTCATGCCGACCACGTCGATGCCGAGTTCCTTGAAGGTGGGCACGTCGGGCAGTGCCTCGAAGCGGTCGTCGCTGCTGACCGCGATGGCGCGGACCTCGTCGCTGCCGACGGCGTGGTTGGCGCCGAGCATGCCCACGGGGAAGTGGCCCCCGGCCACCCCGGTGACCACGGAGGTCGAGCCTTCGCCGGTCGAGACGTAGTTGGTCTCCAACCCTTCCTGGGCCAGCTCGGTGGCGATGATGTGGCTGAGGTTGAGGCGGGCCGAGGCGCCGACGCTGACCTCGCCGGGGTTGTCTTCGACGTCGGCGGCGAAGTCCTCGAAGTCCTCGTAGGCGGGGTCCTCGGCGCTGACGATCAGTGCTTGGGGGGCTTGGACGTTGGCGCTGACGAAGCCGAAGCCGTCGGTGCTGAAACTGCCCTCCCCCTGGACCATCGGTTGCAGCACGATATGGGGGGTGACGATGCCGCCGATAGTGTAGCCGTCGGGTTCGGCGTTGACCAGCTCCGACCAGCCCACGCCGCCGTCGGCTCCGGGGCGGTACTCGACCTCGACGGAGACGCCCAGCGCCTCCTCCAGGTGGGGTTGGAGCCGGCGGAACTCGGTGTCGGAGCCGCCGCCGGGATCGAAGGCGACGATCCAGGTGATGGAGCGTTCGGGGTAATTGCTGTTGTCGCCGCCGCCCTCGGTGGCGCCGCCGTCTTGGGCTCCACCCTCGGTGGAACCGCAGGCGGCGACCAGGGTGAGGGACAGTGCGGCGCACCAGAGCCCCACTCCGCGGCGCACGAGCACTCTCGTTTTATGCATTGGCACTCCTCCTCATGGCCAATTGCGTGGCGGAAAACAGTGCCGTGCGTTACTCACAGGAGCTGAGACCGGAAACGGTGATCAGTACAGCGACTATGTAGTGCAAACTATAAGATGTCAAGAGCATTTCAGCGATGCTGCGGGTGAGGGTGCGGTCGAGCCGCCGCCGGCGAGCAGACCGCGAGCGCGCACGTCGGCCCGCTGTTTCCTCCCCTGTGCCGGCCCATTCGCCAGCCCAGGAACGCAACGACGGCGTAGTGCCCCGGCAGGATCGGCAGCGTGTGGGCGCGACGAGCCGGTCACACCCCGCCACGACGGCCGCCGGCCGCGCCCGTCCCGCTCCGGACCCCGGTCGGACTCATATCTGCTCCCCACCATGGCCTCGACAGGGCACATAAGCTCGTGACGTGGGAAAAGGTTGCTCTTCCCGCGAACCCCTCGCGGGCGCGCCCGCGAGGGGTTCGCCGTATCGGCCACCCCAGGCCGAGACGGCGCGGTCGCGGATGTGATGGACGGACAACACCTTCACAATGCATTAAGCATCATATATAGTCCTATGTGACCGAGGTCTCCAGTGCGCGTCGTAACGATCACAGGAGCCACGCGCTTCACCCGGTCCGGAAACAACAGACGCCCCCGATGCCCGCACAGCGGCACGGGCCAGGTCGATCGCTTCGCGGCTCGCCGCCGGCGGTCACCCACAGACAGTGTCATCTCGGATGCGATCACCCCTGAGAGAAGGCAATGAGCCATATCAGCTTCCCGGAAAAGGACGCCGGCAACATGGTGGCCAGTCACTACTCCACTGGCCAGGGACAGGTGCTGCGCAGCGACAAGATCGAGATCACCAAGATCCGTTTCCAGAAAGGCCACGGCGCCGCCACCCATCACCACCCCGAAGAGCAGGTCTTCTACATCCTTGAAGGCTGCCTGGAGGTGACGGTCGACGGTGAGACCTACGAGGTGCACCCCGGCGAGGGAAGCTTCCATCCGTCCAACGCGCCCCACTCCGTCATGGCCAAGGAGGACACGGTCGCACTGTCCTTCAAGAATCTCGTCGACCCCAATTACGAGGCGACGGGCAACCTCACCTGACGTAAGCGAGCGAAAACCGAGACGCTGTCGATCGCCCCTGTAACGACGGCCCCGCGCTCGCACGCACCGGCGTGCGAGCGCGGGGCCGGCACCGGCAATCCGGCCAGGCGGCTCACGACGGAAAGGCACCCTCGCATGGAGAACTTCTACCGGCTCCACATCGACGGGAAAGACAGGGTCGCCAGCGACCACGCCACGTTTTCGGTGGAGAATCCAGCCGATGGCAGCGTCATGTGCGAGGTCGCAGCCGCGACCTCCGAAGACGTCGCCGCCGCGGTGGCGGCGGCCAGCCAAGCGGTCGCCGACGGCCGGTGGTCACGGCTGCGCGGGCGCGACCGTGCGCGCACCCTCCAGCGGGTAGCCCAGCTTCTAAGCGAGCGCATCGAAGAACTCGCCGAGCTGGAGACGCGCCAGATCGGCCGACCCCTGCGGGAGATGCGGGCCCAACTGGCCCGCGTTCCCGAATGGTTCGAATACTTTGGGTCCCTGGCCCAGACGGTCGAAGGCACCATCCCCGACTTCGGGGGCCAGCACCTCAACTACGTGCAGCGGGTGCCCATCGGTGTCGCGGGGTTGGTGACCCCGTGGAACCACCCGTTGTTGATCACCACGAAGAAGCTGTCGGCGGCCATCGCCGCCGGTAACAGCGTCGTCGTCAAACCCTCGGAGTACGCTCCCCTGGCTCCACTCGAACTCGCCGCGATCTGCGAGGAGGCGGGGGTGCCACCGGGAGTGGTCAACGTCGTTCCCGGCTGGGGCGCCACGGCGGGCAAAGCGCTGGGCGAACATCCTGGCCTTGCCCGGGTGGACTTCACCGGCGGAACGGTCACGGGCCGGCGGGTGGCGGCCGCGGCGGGACAGAACCTGACCCCGGTCACCGCCGAACTCGGCGGGAAGGCACCCGTGGTGGTGTTCGACGACGTCGACACCGAGCGGGCGGCGGCTGCCGCCGCGTTCGCCGCCTTCATCGCCACAGGGCAGACGTGTGTGCAGGGGGCGAGGCTGCTCGTCCAGCGTTCGGCCTACCAGCGGGTGACCGACGCCTTCGTCGAACGCGCCGCCGGGCTGCGCGTAGGCGAGCCGATGAGCGCCGACACCCAGGTCGGCCCGTTGTCCTCCCGAGAGCAACTCGAGCGTGTCGCCGCGGCCGTGGCGCGCGCCCAGGAAGAGGGAGCCACGGTGCTGTGCGGCGGCCGTCCCTGTGACGACCCGCCGTTGGACCGCGGCCACTACTACCCCCCGACCGTCCTGGCCGATGTCACCCCCGACATGACGGTGTGGCACGAAGAGATCTTCGGCCCCGTCACCGTGGTCACCGCTTTCGACGACGAAGCCGAGGCCGTGCGCCTGGCCAACGACACCCCGTTCGGTCTGGCCGCCTCAGTGTGGACCCGGCACCTGGGCCGCGCCCACCGCGTGGCCGACCGGATCGACGCGGGGATCGTGTGGGTCAACGACCACCACCGCATCGACCCCGCCTCGCCCTGGGGTGGGGTCAAAGACAGTGGGATGGACCGCGAGAACGGTATCGCGGCCTACCACTCCTACACCCGCCCGAAGAGCACCATCGTCAACACCAGTGACGAGTCGTTCGACTGGTTCGGTACAGCCGACGAGCTGCGCTACTCCTGAGCAACGACTCTTCGGTCCAGATTCCGCCACCTGTGCCACCTGATCGCCGTTGAGCTGAGCGGTGGAAGCGGATCAGACGCATTGGCAACCGCGCTTTCCGCCCCACCGCCGCTCTCGGTCGGGCAACCACCGACGTGGCTGTGACCAGCCAGCTAAAGGGAGATGTCGTTGAAAGCCCAACGACCCAATAGCCAACCTATATTTTATTTTATCAATTTTATCGTCCCTGTCTGGCGGCCGGGGCGCCTGAAAGGGGCGAACTGACATGAGGAACAGATCATCCCGTGGGGGCACCGGCTCGACCGCGCTGGGACGGCGGGACTTCCTGCGCAGCGCCGCGATCGGCGGCGCCGCCGTGGCGCTGGCGCCCAGCCTCAGCTCGTGCATGCTCAGCGGCCAGGGACAGAGCAGCGGAGGCGGCGGTTCGCTGGCCCCGGTGCGCTTCTCCTTCGCCCCGGACCCGGTATGGGACTACATGTTGCAGCAGGGCGTGCAGGAGAAGTTCGAAAAAGAGCACGGCCTGGTCATCGAGACTTCCTCAACGTGGGACGAGTTCGCCTACTTCGCCGGCGGTCACGGCGACATCGTCTCCACGGCCAGCTACGAGCTGCCGCTGCTGGAAGAGGAGACCGGCATCAAGACGGTCACCTTCGGCAAGTACAACCTGCTGCGCATCACCCCCATCGTCAAGACCGACAAGCCCTACCAGACGCTGGCCGACATCCCCAAGGGTTCACGCATCGGCGTGCCCAGCGCGGTGTCGTCGACGCTGGTGTGGGGCATGTTCGCCCGCGAGCTCCACGACCTGGACTTCCAGGTCGGCAGTGGGGACTACGAACTGGTGGTCGAGGACCACTTCGTCATGGCCGAGCACGTCGATCGCGGCGACATCGAGGCCGCCCTGGTCATTCCCGAAGCCGCGATCAGCCTGCTGCGCCAAGACCGGCTCCGGGTGCTCTACGACAACAAGCTGCCTTACCAGATCTACGGCGAAGTCCGCGGCTCCGAGCACCGGGGCGTCATGGGCAACATGTTCACCGCCACCGAGGAGTGGTTCGAGAACAACCGGGAGCAGGCTGCCCTCTTCCTGGCCATGTGGGAGGAGGGCATCAAGCTCTGGGAGAGCGACCGCACCCAGATCATCCGCGACTTCCCGCAGCACTTCGCGGTGGAGGAAGAGGCCGACATTCAGGCCATGGACGACTACCTCAGCGAACACGACTGGTTCGTGGACACGGTTTACCTGGACCAGGACTGGATCGAGGGCGAAACGTCGCTGTACGACTTCATGAAGGACAGCGGATTCATGGAAGAAGACGCGCCGGTTCCCCGCTACGAGGCGGTCGACCCGCCGGAGCTTGGCTGACGGCCCCGGACCCCCGCGGAGGTGGGTATGGCAACAAACGCAGTGGAATCGCCAGACGCCAGCTCCTCGCCTCAAGAGAGCGACGAGAAGGCGCAACTCAACGCGCAACTGCGGCAACAACAGCGGGCCGAGCGGCGTAGCCGTTGGTTCTGGCGCATCAGCGGCTACGTCTTCTTCTTCGGGCTGTGGCAGTTCGCCTCCAGCTTCCTGGTGGCGGACTTCATCGTCCCACCGCCGCTGGCGATCTTGGAGAAGATGCGCGACATCATCGTCTCCGGCGAGGTGTGGGTCCACTTCGGCGCCACGCTGTCGACGATCGCCATCGGGTTCACCGTCGCCTACGTGCTCGGCGCGGCTCTGGGCATGCTCATCGGGCGGAGCCGCTGGTGGGAGTCGTTCTTCGGCGACTGGGTCATGGCCACGCTGACCACCCCCGGTCTGGTGTTTGCCCTGCTGACCGCGATGGTCTTCGGCCTGGGGCAACTGGGGCCGATCGTGGCGGTGATCATCACCTCGATCTCCTATGTGACGGTCAACGTCGTGGAGGGCGTCAAGGCGATGCCCGAGGACCTGGTGAGCATGGCCCGGGCCTACCGCAGGTCGCGCTGGCAGATCGTGCGCCATGTCTTCATCCCGTTCCTGGCGCCGTTCTTCTTCACCGCGGTGCGCTACGGCTTCTCCATCGCCTGGAAGATCGCCACCCTCACCGAGGTGATCGTGGGCACCGCCGGCATCGGGTTCATGATGCGCCGCGAGTTCCAGTCGTTCTCCATGACGGGCTTCCTCGCCTGGGTGCTGCTGTTCTTCGCTTTCGCGCTGTTCCTGGAACGCGTGGTGTTGCAGCGCCAGATGAAGCGCGTCCTCAAATGGCGCCCGGAGGTGGCCAAGTGAGCGCTACGACCCTGCGGCGACCGGCGCTGCCCTCCTCGGGCGCGAAGCTGGTCAACGTGCTCAAGGCCAACCGCAGCGCCCGGATCATGTCCTGGATTTCGCTGCTGGTGGCGTGGCAGTTGGCGACGTTGGTCATCCCGAGCGAGCTGATTCCCCCGCCCGCTCAGGTGCTGGAGTTCATGTGGAACGAGGTGCGCGCGGTCACCGTGGCACCGGAGACGCTGTACATGTCGTTCGGGCTGAGCTTCGAGCGGCTGGGCGTGGGACTGGCCATCGCCTTTGCTATCGGCACCCCGATCGGGCTGGCGATGGGGATGTACAAGCCGGTCGAGCACTTCCTCCACGACTTCGTCGTGGTCGGGCTGGCCATGCCCTCGTTGGTGTGGGCGCTGGTGGCCGGCATGTGGTTCGGCTTTGGCAACCTCGCTCCGGTGATCACGGTCACGCTGGCCGCCGTCACCTTCGTGGTGATCAACATCGCCGAAGGTGTGCGCAACGTGCCCAAGGAACTGCTCGACATGAGCGCCGCCTACGGGGTCTCGCGCTGGCGCACGATCCGCCACGTGATCTTCCCGTCGCTGATGCCGTTCTTCTTCGCCGCTCTGCGCTATGGCTTCGCCAACGCTTGGAAGGGGCTGGTGCTGGCCGAGGTGTGGGCCTCCACCTCGGGCGCGGGCTGGGTCATCAAGTTCTGGTACGACGCGCACCGCTCGCAGGGCATCGTCGGCTACGCCCTGTTCTTCATCCTGGTCGCCATCTTGATCGAACGGCTCGTGTTCGGTCGCCTGTCCAACTACGTCTTCCGCTGGCGCGCCACCACGAGCCGGGAGATCCCCGAACCTGCCAGCGAAGCACCGGCGAAGGAAGGAGCCTGACGTGGCAACCATTCGACTGGAGAAGCTGCGCAAGGAGTTCATCACCGACGATTCCAAGGTCGTGGCCCTCAACGACGTGTCTTTTGAGGTGTCGGGCCAAGAGTTCGTCAGCGTCATCGGGCCGTCCGGCTGCGGCAAGTCCACGCTGCTCAACATCCTCTCGGGGATCGAGACGGCGACCTCGGGCAAGCTGGAGATCACCGAAGGCGAACGCCAGGCCCGACTGGGCTACGTGTTCCAGGCCGCGCGGCTGCTGCCGTGGCGCACGGTCATGGACAACCTGCTGTTCGTGCAAGACGTGCGGGACAAGGAGACACGCGAACGCTGCCAGCGCTATCTGGAGATGGTGGAGCTGGGCCATACCGGCAAGCAATACCCCTCCCAACTCTCGGGGGGTATGCAGCAGCGGGCCGGCATCGCCCGGGCGTTTTCGACCGAGCCCGACCTGTTGCTCATGGATGAGCCGTTCAGCCACCTGGACGCGATCACGGGGCGCTCGCTCCGGCGCGAGCTGCACGAGCTGTGGACCCGCACCAAGAAGACCGTCCTGTTCGTCACGCACGACGTCACGGAGGCGGTGGAGCTGTCCACCCGGATTTTGATGTTCGCCAAGGGCGGGCACCTGGTCGAGGAGGTGACCATGGACCTGCCCTTCCCCCGCGACGCTACCTCCGACGAGGTGGCGCTGGCGCGCGCCGACATCATGCGCCGCTTCGAGGCACTCGACCTGGTGGCCACCTGACCCACGGGCCGACCGGCCCGGCGGGTGTCTCTCAACGGTGCCGCGAGCCTGCCCCGGCTCGCGGCACCGTCACGTGTGCAGCGCCCGACCGACCCCCCGGGGGCAATGTGGCGGGGTGTGGCTTCGGTCTGGGGAGAGCATGCGGGGTTTCTCCTCGCTCGTGCCTTGATCGCTGCGCGATCTCAGCAGCCCGGGGCGGGCTGTGCCTGAGGTGGCACGGGTGTCACGACGGGGGCTGGGGCCGACGCCGTAACCGGGCAGACGGGAACGAGACCACCACCGCAACCGGGCACACGGGAGCGGGGCGGCTCGGCGGGTTCCGGCGTGTTCTCAGCCGCCACCCCACCGGCATACCCCCCACACCAGCAGCACCCGGCACAACAGCGATGCGTCAAAGCTGCCGAGATCGCGAAGCGATCGAGGCACGAGCGAACGACGAACACCCCCACCCACCCCCGACACACACCCACCTACACCCCACCCCCGGCGTGACAAACCCAGAGAAGCACCCCCGGGGGGCACTACCGCTTTAAGAGCCCTCGGCTTCCCTGGAACTGGGGGTGACTTCGGCGGCAGCCGGCTTTCGGGGGCCCCACTGCCATTTGAGAATGTAGTTGGCTTCGGTGGGCAGCCACTTGCCTTTGGTGGGCAGGATGCGCCAGTACAGCATCGTGCCCTCCTGGGTGACGAGAGGACGGTGCTCACCCGTTAACTGACGGGGTTGGCCGCGACCGAGCTTGGCCTCGCCCGTGGCGCTGGAGCAGGGGTAGGCGGGATCGAAGATGAGCACGAAAGTCAGCGAGCGCACCGGACGCTCGATGTGGGTCTCGAACGTCTCTTGGGGGCGCTTGTCGTAGGCGCCCCGGAAAACGATCTCGTTGGTCACCCGCACCATGTTCTTCGCGGCGAGGTGCTCCAAGTCCACGGCGATCACCCGGTTCACCGCCATGTGGCCGGAAGCGTATTCTCCCCACTGATGTTTCGTGGGGTGGCTTACGCATTCTCCGGATAGCTCGCCGCTGGTGCTGTAGAGAAAAATGGCGCCATTGCCGTCGTTGGATTCGCGCCGTATGAGGTAGGAATCCGTGAGCCGTGCGACGCCGGTCGTTTCCTCACCCCGACTGGGACTCTCCCGAAGATCCAAGACCTTAACCAGATCATGAACACTGAACGCCGATCCCTCGCGAATCGCGCCGTACTCCAACGACTCTGAGCGGCGCGGCGCTCGGTCGCGGTTCCAGTTCCACGTGCGCTGGATCAACGCGCCCACTATGGTCGCCACGACCGCACATATACCGACGATGACCTGAGCATCCACGAGACAACCACCCTCCCCTCCCCCCGTGCGCGAACAGTACAGTCCCGCCGCCCACCCCGCCCCGTGGCGCCGTGACTCGACACAGCCTGATTAATGGTAGAACGCGCGACGGAGAACGACACACATTTTCACGGAAAATGGCAACGGAAGGGGAGTGTTGATCTTTCCCACCCTCACACGCCTCAGAACAACACCCTTCACCAGAAATGCAATCAAGGAGACACGAAGCGTGAAAACAAGAATCCAGCACCATTAGAAGCGAAAGTAATACTAGGTATTTTCACGTTTGCTTAGGTCGTGTGCCGTGCCGTCCGCGCCCCTCATGCGGCATCAGACACCTTTTGGCCTCAGCACGGCGAAGGTATCTTCTCCACCGTGGCCCCGTCCCCTTCCCTGGGATGCGCGCTGCCCGCCGCGATCGCCACCGCTAGAGAAGAGACGTTAATGCCCGACCCGTCGCCCGCTGTCCCCGGCTTCCCCATCGACCGGTGGAAGCCCGCCCGCACATTCCCCGAGACCTACCCGGGGGAATGCCCCAGCGGACCCTACCTGCTGTGCGAGGACACGGTACGGCCGATCGTGGGCGACGGCCCCGGCGGCCACTACGAAATCGACGCCCCGCAGGGGCGTATCCCGCTGGAGACGGCCCTGGCCAGGCTAGGGCTGCCCGGGCTGGCCGAACGCTTCCCCGTCCTGGCCTACGGCGCCAACCGCAACCCCGCGACGCTGCGGATGAAACTGGCCAACTACAACTACGAGCCCCCCAACGGCGTCGACTCCTGGATTCCCATGCTCAGCGGCAGGATCGCCGGGGCCGACATCGCCGTATGCGGGCCGCACGGCCACGGCTACTTCTACGGCGAACTGCTGATGGACGAACGCTTCACCGCCGACACCGTGCTGGATGTGCACGTGTGCCTGGCCGACCGCGACCTGCTGCGCGTACTCAACGCCAGCGAGGGGGTCACGACCGGGATGTACGCCCTGGCCAGCGTCTCCGGCGTGGAACTGACCGGCGGCGCGAGCCTACGCTCGACGCTGGGCTACATCGCCCAAGCTCCGGTATGGCGCTCGCCGCGTTACCGCTCCCCTGTCTCGTATGCGGTCAGCACCGCGAGCAACCGCACCCTGCCCGCGCTGACCTCGCGCGCGATCATGGAACACGTGCTCGACACCCTCGGCCTGCGGGGCAAAGTCAGCGCACTATCGGGCCTGCCCGACGACGCCGCGCTGGCCTCCGCCCTAGCCAGCTACCTCAACGAGCAGTGGTGGCGCGAGTTCAACGGCACCGGCCCGGCGACCCCGGCCTACCACGAGATCCTGGAAGCATTGCGTTCGGGCATGGCCGGTGACGGGTTGACGCCCCGCACCCTGGACCATCTGGCGCGCTTGGGCCGGGTGCTGCCCACCGAGCGCGCCGACGATCCGGGGCCAGCGCACACGTGGGCGGCCCTGCGGACGTGAGCACGGCCCACAGCCGGTGCCTGAGAGAGCGCGCCGGGCACGATCTGCCACGCTCTCCCGCGTCCCAGGGGCACCAACGGGTAACGCGCCCCTACCCAGCCTCGACGCGGGCGAGCTTAGGGCTTGTAGGCGATACCGGCCATCTGGGTGCGCTGGAAGGGTTCCATGTCCTCGAAGTCGGGCACGGGCACCTCGGGGGTCTCGGGGAACCACTGGGCGATGTACTGCAACCCCGGCGGCACGAGGTCCAGCCCAACGAAGTGGGCCAACAGATCGTCGACGGGGCGCGCCCAGCCGTTGCCCAAGGTCTGCACCGCGGCGCGCTCCAGCGACTTTTGGGCCGGGTCGCCGGTGTCGGGCCAGGAGGTGATGAACAGATAACTGCCCGAGGGCAGCGCGTCGACCAGCTCACCGATGAGACGGTTGGGCTCCTCGGTGTCGCTGATGTGCATGAGGATGCCCACGATCATCAGCGCGATGGGGCGGTCGAAGTCCAGCATCCGCTTAGCCTCGGGCGCGGTCAGGATGGCGTGGGGATCACGCAGGTCAGCGGTAACCACGCTGGTGGTGTTGTTCGTGGCTAGCAGCGCACGCCCGTGAGCCAGCACGATCGGGTCGTTGTCGACATAGACGACGCGGGCCTCGGGATTGATCTCTTGAGCGGCCTCGTGGGTGTTGCGCTCGGTGGGCAAGCCGCTACCGATGTCGAGGAACTGGTCGACGCCGGCGACGCGGGACAGGTACTGCACTCCCCGGATGAGGGCTTCGCGGTTTTCCCAAGCGCATTCGCGCACCTTGGGAATACTGTCGGCGAAGACGCGGGCCGCGGCCCGATCGGGCTCGAAGTTGTCCTTCCCGCCAAGGATGGCGTCGTAGGTACGGGCGATGGACGGTACGGACATGTCAATGTCCGGGGGAAACCGGTGAATGTCACCCTCGTGGGAAGGGTCCCGATCGGAACTGCTCATCGCCTACCTCTTTTTCTCCACGGCAACATGAAAAATCTTAGGTGCTCGCTCATCAATGTACGAACCGGGACAACAGAGCGGATATAAAAACGTTTACTCTTCGGGACGCAGCGGCGACCACCGGACCGCGGCCGGTAACGAGGAGCGGCGCAGCGAAGCGGCTGCGCGCCTGCCAGAGACGAAGCCGGAAGCAAGGGCCGGGCCACTCTGGAACTCTTCGGCGAGGGGGAACCTTTTCCTAACCCCATGCCCCTGTAAGAAAGATTTTATCCGGCAATGCTGCTCGGGCCGCCGGTGGCAAGGAGTAGGCCGGGCGGGGCTCGAACCCGCGACCCACGGATTATGAGTCCGCTGCTCTGACCATCTGAGCTACCGGCCCCCAACGGGGTGGGGCCTCGGTGCGGCCCACAGCACGATTCCGGCCATCTGTGGGCCGGACTCTCGAATCAGTTTAACAGGGGGTGAGCCCCCGCCTCCGTGCCAGAACCCCCGCGTGCTGGGGGGATCGGGCGGATCACACTACCTTCCCCAGACTCAGGACACACGCGACAAGCTGGACAGGGGCAGTTGAGGTGGCGAGCGGGCGCACAGATTAGGGTTTTAGGGTTGTTATCCGCGACGCGGGTGCAGACCGGGCGGTTTCGTTTCGGGCACCGACAGCGACGGCCGGGCCGCCGCTCGTCTCGTGTCCGTCGCGAAACGAGACGGGTCACCCAGCGCGCCGCCGCCGGGCCGAAACACCCGGCAGCATCACCGTCGTCAGGAGAAGAAGGTCATGGCCCAAGTACCCGTCAACGTCACCGTTACCGGCGCCGCCGGCCAGATCGGCTATGCGCTGTTGTTCCGCATCGCCTCCGGGCAGTTGCTCGGCCCGGACACGCCGGTCAATCTCCGCCTGCTGGAGATCCCCCAGGCGGTGCAGGCCGCTGAGGGCACAGCGATGGAACTTGACGACTGCGCGTTTCCGCTGCTGCGTAGCGTCGACGTGTTCGATGACGCACGCCAGGCGTTCGACGGCGCCAACGTCGCACTGCTCGTGGGCGCCCGTCCGCGCACCAAGGGCATGGAGCGCGGAGACCTGCTGGAGGCCAACGGTGGGATCTTCAAGCCCCAGGGTGAAGCGATCAACGCCGGTGCTGCCGACGACGTCCGAGTGCTGGTCGTGGGCAACCCGGCCAACAGCAACGCGCTGATCGCCCAAGCACACGCGCCCGATGTCCCAGCCGAACAGTTCACCGCCATGACGCGCCTGGACCACAACCGGGCGCTCAGTCAGCTCGCCAAGAAGCTCAACGTGCAGGTCAGTGAGATCAAGAAGCTCACGATCTGGGGTAACCACTCCGCGACCCAGTACCCTGACATCTTCCACGCCGAGGTTAACGGCACCACCGGCGCTGCCGCGGTCAACGACCAGGCGTGGCTGGAGAATGAGTTCATCCCGACCGTGGCCAAGCGCGGCGCCGCCATTATCGAGGCCCGCGGCGCATCCTCGGCCGCCTCGGCGGCCAACGCGGCTATCGACCACGTCTACGACTGGGTCAACGGCACGCCCGAGGGCGACTGGACCTCCGCGGCCGTGATGTCGGACGGCTCCTACGGCGTTCCCGAGGGGCTCATCTCCTCCTTCCCCGTCGTCTCGCGCGGCGGCCAGTGGGAGATCGTGCAGGGACTGGAGATCGACTCGTTCTCGCGCGAGCGCATCGACGTCTCGGTCAAGGAACTCTCCGAGGAGCGCGAGGCCATCGCCAAGCTGGGGCTGGTCTAGCCGTCGCAGCCGGGGCGGGCACCGGAAGTCCCCAGTGCGCGCCCCACGGCCCACGTCCGCATGGGCGGGAGCACGGCTGTTCGCTCCGAGCTGGCGTGTCGCCTGCGCCGGACCCTCCCCGCCTGCGCAGAGCCTGAGGCGGGGTGTGGGTTGGGTTGAGGGAGACGTGTGGTGTTCTTCGTCGCTCGTACTTCGATCGCTGCGCGATCTCGGCAGCTCAGAGGTGGGCTGTGCCCCTGGGACGGATGCTTGAACACCCCCAGAGCACGAGACACCTCTGAGACAAGCGCTTCAACCTGACGTCCCACCCCGAAACCCCGGCCACAGGGCGACTGTCGTTGAGGCGCCTAACCTGGCGCCACACCCAAGGAAAACCACCATATACAGCCACACCCCACCCACCAGAATTACGGATAGCACCACACCCAGGGGAGGCCGTCACCCGTTGCTGTGTCCTGGGCTATAGGCAATACTCCTCCCCCCGGTGGCTGCCTGCGTCGCGTCACGGCACCTCACCCCGCCCCCGCATTGCTCGATATCACCCCACTCTCCGCGCCCTCGCATCGTTTGATGCCGCCCCTGCCCCCGCGCCCCGCAGGCTGCCGAGATCGCGCAGCGATCGAGGTACGAGCGAACGATGAGGCTTTCCCCACCGCCCGCCACAACCATTCCCGCATGCGTGGGGAGTACCGTTCCACGGGAGTTTGGGGGCGTACGGACAGGGGACCACCCCCGCATACTGCGGAGCTTACGTCTCCCCCTGAACCCGCCGACGCCAGCGGACCGGACCATCCTCGCAGGTGAGGAGCTGCCGCGCTGCGGGCGCGAACCGCGTGCCACGGCCGGTGGCATCCACGCAGCCACCGGGTGAAGCCAAGGTGACAGTCGTTGCGCGGGGGACGCGGTGCCCCGCCTCACGTATGCATTCAAGGTGACGGCGAGGGCGCCGGCTGCATAAGGTCGTGCCATGCCGCGCACCGATCTGCCCTTGGACGAACTTCGCGACTTCCAGGTCGCGAGCACCGCGCCCGACGACTTCGACGAGTTTTGGGCCGAGACCCTGGCCGAAAGCGGGGAACGCCGGGTGACCCCGCAACTCGTCGCCCACCCTCGGCGGCTGCACACCGTCGAGGTTTTCGACCTCGCCTACGCCGGTTTCGCCG
This sequence comes from Salinactinospora qingdaonensis, assembly GCF_039539445.1. Taxonomy (NCBI): domain Bacteria; kingdom Bacillati; phylum Actinomycetota; class Actinomycetes; order Streptosporangiales; family Nocardiopsidaceae; genus Salinactinospora; species Salinactinospora qingdaonensis. The sequence continues at coordinate 85,573 of NZ_BAABDD010000014.1, read as the reverse complement.
GCCACCCCGTCAAAGCGTGGCTGGTGCTGCCGCGCGAACGCACCGGACAACTGCCCTGCGTGGTGGAGTTTCCCGGCTACGGCGGTGGCCGCGGCAACCCGCTCGACTTCCTGCTCTACGCTTCGGCTGGCTACGCCCACCTGGTCATGGACCTTCGGGGCCAGGGCAGCGGCGGGCGCACCGGCGAGACCCAAGACCCGGTCGCCTCGCCGCACCCCCACTTTCCCGGCTTCATGACCAACGGAGTGCTCAACCCGCGCGAGTACTACTACCGCCGTGTCATCACCGACGCGGTGCACGCGGTGGATGCCGCTCGGCGGCTCTCCGTCGTCGACCCGCAGCGGGTCGCGGTGATGGGGGGCAGCCAAGGCGGCGGGCTGGCTGTGGCGGTGGGAGCCCTCGTGCCGGATGTGGCCGGTGTGATCTCGGACTGCCCCTTCCTGGCGCACATGCGCCGCGGCGCCGAGATCGCCACTGAGGGCCCCTATCTGGAACTGGCGCGCTACTGCCAGGTCCACCGCAACCGGATCGACGACGTGTTCACGACGCTGGCCTACGTCGACGCTCTCAACTTCGCCCCTCGTGCCACCGTGCCCGCAGCGTTCAGCGCCGGCTACATGGACCCGGTCACACCCCCGTCGACCTGTTATGCGGTCTACAACGCCTACGCCGGCCCCAAAGAGATGAAACTGTGGGAGTTCAACGGCCACGAGGGCGGCGAGGCGATGCAGCACGAACGTCGGCTGGACTTCCTGGCCAAGGTGCTGGACTGAGCCGCTGCCGCGCCGACAGCGCCCCTCGAACGCACCGGGCCCCACCGCCGCTGTCCTGGCGTTTTACCACGGCCTACGGCGGGCGGGGGCAGGCACGTTGTCGGTAGCGGTGTCCCGGACGGTTGATGACAGCGGGCAGTATGGGAGGTGTGAGTCTCCTCGATCATCTCCCCGCAGACCCTGAACCCGACTCCCTATTCGAGACGTTCGCCACCTGGGCGGAGGAACGTGGGCTCACGCTCTACCCTCACCAGGAAGAGGCCCTCATCGAGGTGGTGTCGGGGTCCAACGTCATCCTCAGCACCCCCACCGGCTCAGGTAAGAGCCTGGTGGCGGCGGGCGCGCACTTCACATCGTTTGCCCGCGGTGAGCGCAGCTTCTACACCGCCCCTATCAAGGCCCTGGTCTCGGAGAAGTTCTTTGACCTGTGCGAGGTGTTTGGCACGGTCAACGTCGGCATGATGACCGGCGACGCCAGCGTGAACCCCGGCGCCCCCATCGTGTGCTGCACGGCCGAAGTGCTGGCCAACATCGCGCTGCGCGACGGCGCCGAGGCCGATATCGGCCAAGTCGTCATGGACGAGTTCCATTTCTACGCCGAGCCCGACCGCGGCTGGGCCTGGCAGGTGCCGCTGCTGGAACTGCCCCGGGTGCAGTTCTTGCTGATGTCGGCGACGCTGGGCGACGTCACGCGCTTCGAGGAGGATTTGACGCGGCGCACCGGCCGCACCACTTCGGTGGTCAAATCCGCGGAGCGGCCGGTACCGCTGTTCTACTCCTACCGCACCACGGCGCTGCACGAGACGCTCGAGGAGCTGCTGAGCACCCACGAGTCGCCGGTCTACATCGTGCACTTCACCCAGGCTCAAGCCGTGGAACGGGCGCAGTCCCTGACCAGCATCAACATGTGCAGCCGCGCGGAGAAGGACGCCATCGCCAAGGAGATCGGCAACTTCCGCTTCACCACCCGGTTCGGGCGCAACCTGTCGCGCTACGTGCGTCACGGCATCGGCGTACACCACGCCGGCATGCTGCCCAAATACCGGCGGCTGGTGGAACGGCTCGCCCAGGCGGGGCTGCTCAAAGTCATCTGCGGTACCGACACCCTCGGGGTGGGGGTCAACGTGCCGATCCGTACGGTGCTGTTCACGGGGTTGTCCAAGTACGACGGTGCTCGCGTGCGCCGGCTCAGCGCGCGCGAGTTCCACCAGATCGCCGGTCGTGCGGGCCGCGCCGGCTTCGACACGGTGGGCAACGTCGTCGTGCAAGCGCCCGAGCATGTGGTGGAGAACGAGAAAGCGCTCGCCAAAGCCGGGGACGACCCCAAGAAACGGCGCAAGGTGGTGCGCAAGAAGGCACCGGAGGGCTTCGTCGGCTGGGACAAGGCCACCTTCGAGAAACTGATCGCCGCCGATCCCGAGCCGTTGACCTCCCGGTTCAAGGTGAGTAACGCGATGCTGTTGAGCGTCATCGCCCGGCCCGGCGACTGCTTCGCGGCGATGCGCCAACTGCTCACCGACAACCACGAAGAGCCCAAGTACCGACGCCGCCACATCAGCGAGGCCATCGCGATCTACCGTTCGCTGCTCGACGGCGGCATCGTGGAAAAGCTCGACGAGCCCGACGAGGCGGGCCGCACCGCTCGACTAACCGTCGACCTGCAACCCGACTTCGCGCTCAACCAGCCGCTGTCGACGTTCGCGCTGGCCTCACTGGAACTGCTCGACCCGACCTCGCCGAGCTATCCGCTGGACGTGTTGACGCTGGTGGAATCCACGCTCGACGATCCGCGCCAGATCCTGGCGGCCCAACAGAACAAGGAACGCGGCGAGGCCATCGCGCGGATGAAGGCCGAGGGGGTGGAGTACGAGGAGCGCATGGAGCGCCTGGAGGAGATCACCTACCCCAAGCCGCTGGAGGAGCTGCTCGACCACGCCTACGAGGTCTACCGGCGCGGCCACCCGTGGGTAGGCGACCACCCGCTGCGGCCCAAGTCGGTGGCGCGCGACCTCTACGAGCGGGCGATGACGTTCTCGGAGTACATCGGCCATTACGAGCTGGCCCGCTCGGAAGGGCTGGTGCTGCGCTATTTGGCCGGCGCCTACAAGGCGGTGAACCAGACCATCCCCGAGGACGCCAAAACCGAGGAGCTGCGCGACCTGATCGAGTGGCTGGGCGAGCTGGTGCGCCAGGTCGACTCCAGTCTGCTCGACGAGTGGGAAGAGCTGACCAACCCCTCCGCCGACACCGCGGAAACCGAGTGCGCCGACGACCGTCCCAAGCCGGTGACCGCCAACCACCGGGCTTTCCGCGTGCTGGTACGCAACGAGCTGTTCCGCCGCGTGGAGCTGGCCGCGCGGGAGGACTACGCCAAGCTGGGGGAACTGGATGGCGCCTCGGGCTGGGACGCAACAGCCTGGGAGGAGGCGCTGGCCGACTACTACGACGAGTACGACGAGATCGGCATCGGCCCCGACGCGCGCGGTCCGGCGCTGCTGCTGGTCGAAGAGGACGCGCAGGTGTGGCGCGTGCGGCAGATCTTCGACGACCCCGAGGACCACCACGACTGGGGCATTAGCGCCGAGATCGACCTGGCCGCCTCCGATGAGGAGGGCCGGGCGGTCGTACAGGTGACGGCGGTGAACCGCCTGGAAGCCTAGCGCCGAGCGACCAGGGTGTTTAACTACAACGACGACAAGTGAGAGACAAAACGGGCGAGCGCGTCCGCTGCCACCCCATGGGCTGCCGAGATCGCGTAGCGATCGAGGCGCGAGCGAACGAAGAACACCTCCACACCCCAGCCGTTCAAAAAAACAGGCCCCAGGCGACGGTGCAGGAGTTGTGCGCGGGTGCGTTCACTCACCGCCCGCAGGGGCACGGGGCAACGGTGGGCTGCGGCGAGACGCGGCGTGTAGAAAACCCGTGCCCGGGAGCAAGGGGGAACGGGGTGGCTGCGAAGAGATGGGCGTTGTCAGTGGTCGCGGCGCACCGCTAGGTGGGCCAGGGCGGTGAGCTCGGCTGCCGGCTCTGGGGCGGGCTCGGCGGCCTGCAAATGCTGGAGGGCTTGGGCGAGGAGCTCGTCGGCCTGGGATTGGGCCCAGGCACGCCCGCCGGCGTTGTCGACGAGTTGGGCGGCGCGGACCACGTCGGCCTCGTCCAGGGGCCGTTCGTCGGTGTAGAACGCGGCCAGCTCCCGTCCCGCGTCGGTGTCGGAGGCCAGGGCCGCGACCACCGGCAGGGATTTCTTGCGGTTACGCAGGTCGGAGTGGACTGGTTTGCCGGTCGTCTGGGAATCTCCCCAGATCCCCAGCAGATCGTCGGCGAACTGGAAGGCCAACCCCAGGTGGTCGCCGAAGGCGCGCAGGTGTTCGACCCGCTCGGGTGAAGCTCCGGCGAACGAGGCACCCAGCGCGCACGAGCACCCCAACAGCGCGGCGGTCTTGCGCCGCGCCATGCTCACGCACTCCTCGACGCCGACGTCTCGGCGTTCCTCGAAGGCCATGTCGGAACTTTGGCCGGCCACCAGATCCTGCACGGCGGCACTGACCATGCGCACGCCCTCTTGCGCGGTCGGGTTGCCGCTGGCGGCGAGCACATCCAAGGCGAGGGTGAGCAGCGCGTCACCGGCCAGGATCGCCGGGCCGAGGCCGAACACGCTCCAGGCCGTGGGGCGGTGACGGCGGTTGGTGTCGCCGTCCATGACGTCGTCGTGGAGCAGGGAGAAATTGTGCACGAGCTCCACGGCCGCGGCGGCGGGAGTGGCCACCGCAGCGGTACCGCCGGTGGCCGTAGCTGCCAGGAGGGCCAACGCGGGGCGGACCGCCTTTCCGGCGGGGGTAGCGATCGGGTGACCGTGTTGGTCACACCAACCGAAGTGGTAGCCGATGACACGGCGTGTGGAGCCGGACAGCGTGTCGACCGCGGCGCGCAATGCGGGGTCGACCGTGGCGCGGCTCCAGGCCAGTGTTTGGCTGACTGAACTCTCGGCGGCACGTTCCTCCTCGATAGCGGCCATGGCCCCGATTCCTCCTTATATTCACCACACGGTCCCGAGATTGTCGGGTTGATCGGGCGCCGCTAGGGCGCATCTGACCCCGGTGCCGCGGGTGGCCGAGCACTCGCGGCGCCCGCGGCACCGGACTCCGTCACGGCCCCACCCCGTGTCGACCAGAACCGGGAGATCCCTGCTCCTGCCAGCACGGGCTCCAGGCCAGTCCCGCCGACACTCCAGCCGGGCCGGGGATGTGGCGACGGGACCGCTGCGGCGAGGGTGGCGGTGGCGCGAGGCGACCAGCACGGCCGCCTTACACCCACCGGTGGCTGTGGACCCGCGCGGCTGCCACGGGCAATCGCGCGGGGTGAGGGGTGCGAAACCTCGGCTGCCCAAGGGGCGCCTGCTCCGCTTAGATTCTGTTTGTCGGACGGCTGGGGGCGGGGACTGTGGGAGTGTTTTTTCGTCCGCTCGTGCCTCGATCGCTGCGCGATCTCGGCAGCCCGCGGGGCGGCGGTGGACGCACTCACCCGCGTGCGCCCACCGCCGGCCCTCGTCGCCCGTCCAAAAACAGAACCTAGTTCTCCCGTCCGATCTCGACGTGCTCCAGGACGCCCAGCGCGTCGGGAACGAGGATGGCGGCGGAGAAGTAGGTGCTGACCAGGTAGGAGATCAGGGCTTTTTCGTTGATGCCCATGAACCGCACCGATAGGCCGGGCTCGTACTCGTCGGGCAGACCGGTCTGGTGCAGCCCGATCACACCCTGGTTGTTCTCGCCGGTACGCATGGCCAGGATGGAGCTGGTGCGGGTCTTGCTGATCGGGATCTTGTTGCAGGGCAGCACCGGCACGCCGCGCCACGCGGGCACCATGTGCCCGGCGAAGTCGACGTTGTCGGGGTAGAGGCCCCGGCGGTTGCACTCGCGGCCGAAGGCGGCGATGGCGCGGGGGTGGGCCAGGAGGTACTGCGTGTTGCGGCGCATCGACAGCAGCTCGTCGAGGTCATCGGGAGTAGGCGGGCCGGTGCGGGTGTGGATGCGCTGCTTGAGGTCGGCGTTGTGCAACAACCCGAAGTCGGTGTTGTTGATCATCTCGTTCTCTTGGCGCTCGCGCAGCGCCTCGATGGTGAGCCGCAACTGCTGCTCGACCTGGTTCATCGGCTCGTTGTAGAGATCGGCCACGCGAGTGTGCACGCGCAGCACGGTCTGGGCGACGCTGAGCTCGTACTCGCGCGGGGAGAGCTCGTAGTCGACGAAGGTGCCGGGCAGGTCGGGCTCGCCGGAGTGTCCCGAGGCCAGTTCGATGGCGGCCTCGCCGTACTTGTTCTGTGCAGCGGAACGGTCGGCCTGGCTGCGTTGGAGCTGCTCGCGCAGCGCCTCGGACTGGTCGCGCAGCTCGGCGAAGGCCTGGCGCGACAGCGACAGCACGATGCAGGGGGTCACGGCCTTGACGGTGAACTCCCACTCGCCCTCGTCTTCGACCATGAGCTGCTCGCCGAAGTGCTCACCGTCGGCCAACACGTCGAGCACGGTGTTATCGCCGTACTCGCCCTGACCGAGCTTGTTGACCTTGCCGTGGGCGATGAGCACGATCTGGTCGGCCGGTTGGCCCCTCTCCACGAGCACGTCACCGGGCTGGAACTCCTGCTGGGTGAAGCGCCCGGCCATCGCGGTGAGGACCTCTAGGTCCTCAAAGCCGCGCAGCGGGGCCAGCTCGGCCAGCTCCGGCGGGATGACCTGCACTTCGGAGCCGGTGTTGGTGAAGGTGACCCGCCCGTCACCGACCGCGTAGGTGAGCCGGCGGTTGACGCGGTAGGCGCCGCCCCTGGCCTGGACCCACGGCAGGATGCGCAGCAGCCACCGCGAGGAGATGTCCTGCATCTGGGGCGTGGACTTGGTCGTCGTCGCCAGGTTACGGGCAGCGCGGGTGCTCAGGCTCAGCGGCGACTGCCCGTTGAGCTCCTGCGCACCCGCTTCGGCACCGGCGCTCGCGTCCATCGACTCCGTCACGAAAAACCACCAATCAGAGAGCGAAGAAACAAAGAAAAGAGGGAGATGTCAAATTAAAGGACCGCAGGCGGTGATTTTTGGTGATCCCCCCGCTTCGGAGACAACCGTACCGGAAGCCGTCGATACACGAGACAGGAATTAGCAAACTCCGAAAGATGGGATCTTGCTCACTTTGCCCCTCTCCTCGCATCTTCGAACGTCTTGATACGTACATCTTCACCACATTTCCAACGGCCAAATTTGAATATCGGAAACAAATTTCTGAAATTCGGCCCTGGATTGTCTCGCCACACTGAACAGGCAACGTAACGCTGCCACCTAGGATGATTACGAAGCGTGCCCGGTTTTGGACGTGATCAATACAGACGCCACTTCCACCCTTTTCGCTTTTTAAGAAGTCTTCTCCGTTCGTAAACCGAGGGCGGACGATCGGGCAGCCACACGGGGCAGCGGGGCAATCAATCCGACTAGCACCCCGAAAAGCCAAGAACAGACCAATTGATCATCACAGAAATGAGAAATACTGCTGCATTCCTTAAGAGAGGAAACAGCGCCGCAAACAGTACAAAACGGTCAAATCTTCAAGGGGCGAGCAGCGGGCGCGGAGGGCACCTCGGCCTCTCCGGCGCCCGGTGAGAGCCCGGTCAACCGCTGCTGGACCCACGCGCCGCCGCACCAGCGGGTGCTGGACGAAAAACCAGGTCAAGGAGTGCTTTGCCGGCTGCGGGCACCTCTCGCAGATGCCCGTAGAGTGTGACCACAGGCAGTGATCCCAGGCTGGTGTCGGCCACACCGACCGCGTCGATGCCCATCGCGCGGCACAGCGCCAGCGCCCGGGGCAGGTGAAAGTCCTGTGTCACGACCACGGCGGCCCGCACGCCGAAAACCTCGCGGGCCCGCGCACACGAGTCCCAGGTACGAAACCCCGCCGGATCGGTCATGACCTGGCCGGCGGGCAGGCCGGCCGCGAGGAGATAGCCACGCATCGCCTCGGTCTCGTGGTGGTGGGCGGCCGTGTTATTGCCACTGACCAGCACCGCCTCGACGCTGCCGCGCCGATAGAGCCGCGCGGCGACATCGAGGCGGCGCGCCAGGACCGGCGTGGGCTCTCCTTCGGCGGTGACCGCCGCCCCCAGCACGAGAGCGACCGGCCGCGGCGGCACCTCCTCCTCGACGGTGAAACGGTCGCCGGCCGTGGCCAGGTGCAGGCTCGCCAGCGGCACCAGTACGGCGACGAGCGCCCCCACCACCACGAGCCGCCAGCGCCGCCTTAGTACGGCCTGCCATGGCGTCACCCTCACGGCCCCTTCAGGACCATCGGGGGTGCTGTCGCAGGAAGAGGTCACGTCGGATCGGCAGCTCGCGCCCGCCACACGTGGGCCACAGCCACGGCTATTGCGCGGCCGGCGTGCGCGCCACGGCACCCACGCACCACATCGTCTCGGGGTCGGTGACCACGGTGGGGTCGTCTTGGCGCCAGTCGGTGACGTAGCCGAATCCGGGCGCCACGAGTTCCAGTCCGTCGAAGAGCCGGCGCACCTCGGCACTGGTTCGGAACTTGAGCCGCCCCACGGCCTGCCCGCCGACCTCCTCGGCGCGCGCGGCGTTGGGCTGGCCGTCGTTGACCAGTGAAGCCAGGCACAGGTAAGAGCCGGCGGGAAGGGCCGCCAGCAGTGTGGCGACGATGCCCTCGGCGTCCTCCTCGGCGAGCACGTAGTGCAGCACGCCGACGAGCAGCAGAGCGACCGGCTCCTCACCGTCGAGCAGGCGGGTGACCTCGGGATGGGCCAGCAGCTCGGCGGGGCGCAGCACGTCGCCGTGGACCACCGTGGTCGTGTCGTTGTCGGCGAGCAGGGCGCGACCGTGGGCCAGCACGATCGGATCGTTGTCGACGTAGACCACCTGGGTCTGCGGGGCGTGCTCGTGGGCGACCTCGTGGACGTTGCGTGCCGTAGGCAACCCCGAGCCGATGTCGATGATGCGTCGGATGCCGGCCTCGCCCACCAGGTGGTTCACCGCACGGCGCAGAAACGCGCGATCGGCGTTGGCGATGTCGATCAGTTCGGGACAGGCTTGTTTCATGGCGGCGCACGCCTCGCGGTCGACGGCGAAGTTGTCCTTGCCGCCCAGGAAGTAGTCGTACATCCTGGCGATGCTGGGCCGGGAGACATCGATGGGAGGCGCGCTTTGTGCTTCGTCGTCGGGCGGTGTCCGCATCCACTCGGGGGTCTCGCTCGCCACGGGAAGCGCTCCTTCTCACTGCTGTCCGCCGCTGCGCCGCTGACAGGGCGTGCACGGGCGTGGACGAGGGGCAATGGTTTCCCACCCTACTCGGAAATGAGCTGGACAACCGACTAGATTACACAGCTTGTCCCATTCATCATGAAATGGACGATAAGTTTCTTTTGCCGGAACTCCTGTTGAGCTGCGCAGGTGAGCGCACCGGCCCCGCAACGCGCGGCCCGGTCAGCGTGAACGTTGCCCCATCGACCCGAGCCACCCCGCCCCCGCCACGGCAGCCCTCCGGATACCGGCACCCCCGGCACCGGAAGGACCCCCTTTGCGCAGACGCAGCTTCCTGGCGGCAACCGTGGCAGCGTCGGTGGTCGGCACGGTCGGGGCCACCGTGGCCGTGAACCGTCCCTGGTCAGCGCCGGCAACCGCCGTGGCGCCCCAACACTCCGGCGCCGCGCGGCACGTGATCCTCATCGACTGGGACGGCGTCGCCCCCGGCTACCTCGACGCGCTCTTCGCCGCGGGGGAACTGCCCGTGCTGCGGGCACTGGCCGACAACGGAGGGCGCTCGACGGTGTCGTGCTCCTACAAGGCGATCTCCAACCCCAACCGCTCCAGCCTGGCCACCGGAGCCTGGCCTGCTATCCACCGCAACACCGCCTACGTGCTCGCCCCCGACACGGGGCGGGCCATCGGCCAGACCCGCCGGCTCGACGCCGAAACCATCGCCCAGAGTCTGCGCCGCCAAAACCGCACCGTCCTCGCGGCAGGGTGGTACATCGTCCAGAAGCGGGGCAGCGACTACGGCGACCCTGCGGGGCTCTACACCCAAAGTGAGTCGTGGGAGGAGACCGTGGACGCGGTCGTGGGGGTGCTGCGCGGTGAAGCGGTGCGCTCAGGTTGGCGCGGGGTGCGCATGCGCCGCATCCCCGACCTGATCGCCGCTTACACCGCCGACGTCGACGCCATCGGCCACCGGGAAGGCCCCGATTCGCCGCGCGTGCGCGAACGGCTCCTGGCGCTGGACACCGGGCTGGGCCGCATCGTCGACGCCGCACGCTGGGCCGGGATCGCGGAGCAGACCACGTTCGCCTTCGTCTCCGACCACGGCATGACCGGATACACCGAGACGCTGGAGCCGGCGGTGCTGGGCGCGATACGCCACGCCGGGTTCAGCGTGGAACGGCTGTACTCGGGGCATCTGCCGCTTGCCGAAACCGAGGTGGTGCTGACGGCGAGCCCGCGCGCGGCCAACGTCTACCTGCGTGGGCGCGCCGCCACCGCGGCGGGGCGAGCGCAACTGGCCGAGATCCTGGCCGGGCTCGACGAACTGGAAGGCGTCCACGACCGGGAACATCTCGACGCGCTGGGCGCCGCGCCCGAGGAGGGCGATTTCGTGATCGAGGCGCGCCCGCCCTATGCGTTCCTCGATCCGGCCGCCGTCGACGGCCGCACCCGCGGCGGCCACGCCAGCGCGCGGGAGGGCCACGCTCCCCTCATCCTCGCCGGCGCCGGCATCCGCCCCGGCCACCAACTGAGGCAGGCCACCATCGTCGACGTGGCCCCCACGTTGAGCCACCTGCTCGGCGCCGCTCCACCCGCCCACGCCCAGGGCCGGGTGCTGGAAGAGGCGCTGGAGGACATCTCCTCTTTTGAGTGAACCGGTGAGCAAGACTGGGTCTGGAGGTCACTCCAAAGCCAAAAGCGCCTGGAGCGCCTGATCGACCGCCTGCATCTCCCCACCGTCCAAGCGGCCCGCGAACTCTCCCAGCCGTTTGTGGGGATCGATCACGGTGAGCTGTTCGACCATGACACGAGCCTTGGTGCCGGCAACCTCGATCTCCGGTCGAAACGACGCCTCTTTACGTCCCGTGGACGTAGGAGCAATAACCCAGGTGGACAACGGGAGGTCATCGGATTGCACGACAACGGCATAGCGTGCTCCGTTCTGCTCGTGCCCGTGCGCGTCCCTGGGCGCCCGCAATCGGTACAGGTCACCACGCACGCAGTTCCTCCATCTCAGCAGCCAACTCCTTGGAAGCCGCAACGTCCTCCGGATCGTTGCGCAGCGCTTCAGCCTCGGCACGCAACCGCCTGCGGCGATGCTCACGCTCGGCGGCGAGAATCGCTTGACGGGTTGCCTCTGAACGGGAGGCCCCATCTCTTGTCAGTTCATCGAGCGCGCGCTCGACCTCAGAATCAGTACGGATCGTCAACACAGACATAAGATCGAGCGTAATACGTCTTGTATTTCCTTGTGTAGTTCATGCTGCTTTCGTAAGCGTCCGCCCCCGAAGTCCCATGAAAGGAGAAGCCGCTGAGCCGGAAACGAGCCTGGGTATATCGTTGGGCCGAGCTTCCGTCTCAACGGCCGCGCTTAACCACCCGGAGCACGGGGAAGCCCCCGACGTAATCGGAACAGCTATCCGGAGGACACTATGCAGCTTGGCCTGCACATCCCCAGCTTCACGTGGCCCGGTGGCCCGCAGACGCTCAACTCCGACCTGGCCCGCACGGCGAGTGCGGCCGAGGAGGCCGGTTTCGGCTACGTGAGCGTCATGGACCACTTCTGGCAGATCGGCGTGGTCGGCCCGCCCGAACAGGAGATGCTGGAGGCATACACCACGCTGGGCTTCCTCGCCGCCCACACCTCCCGGGTGAGACTACAGACCCTGGTCACCGGGGTCACCTACCGTCCGCCGGGGCTGCTGGCCAAAACCGTCACCACGCTGGACGTGCTCTCGGGCGGGCGTGCCGGGCTGGGTATCGGCGCGGCGTGGCACGAGGAGGAGGCGCGCGGGCTGGGGCTGCCGTTCGCCCCGACGGCGGAACGCTTCGAGCGGCTGGAGGAGACGCTGCGCATCTGTCGGCGGATGTGGAGCGAGGACGAAGAGCCCTTCCAGGGCACGCACTACCGACTCGACCGGCCGCTGAACTCGCCGCAGCCGCTCACCCGGCCCCACCCGCCGATCATGGTCGGCGGCGGCGGGGAACGTAAGACGCTGCGGCTGGTGGCGCGCTACGCCCAGGCGTGCAACCTGTTCGCTGGCCCCGAACTGGCCCACAAGCTGGAGGTGCTGCGGGGCCACTGCGAGGCCGAAGGCCGCGACTACGACGAGATCGAGAAGACCGCCACCATGCCCTTCGAGATCGGGCCCGACGGGGAAGGCGTCGACGAACTGCTGAAACAGTTGCGTGACATCGCTGACCTGGGGGTCACGACGGTGTTCGGGTGGGTGCACGACGCCGCCGACGGCCGCCGCCTGGAGGTGCTGGGCCGCGAGGTGATTCCGATCATCGCGCAGTGGTGAGCTGGGCGCGGCGCTCGCCACGGGAGGCGCGCGCCATCACCGTAAAACGGTCTAACCTGGCATAGTGACCGACTTTCCCCATTTCGGAGCCGGCCCCGAGCGCCCCTACACGATCCTGAGTTGCGCCGTCTCGGTCGACGGCTATATCGACGACAGCGGCCCCGAGCGGCTACGACTGTCCAACGAGGCCGACTTCGACGAGATCGACGCACTCCGCGCCGAGTGCGACGCGATCCTCGTCGGCGCCCAAACGGTGCGCAACGACGACCCGCGGCTGTTGGTGCGCTCGCCGCAGCGCCAGCAGGAGCGGCTGACCGCGGGCCGGCCCGCGCACCTGCGCAAGGTGGTGCTCAGCGCCAGCGGCGACCTCGATCCGGCCGCGCGCCTGTTCGCCGCCGGCGACACGGACACGATCGTCTACGTGTCCTCGACCGCCCACCCCGCGACGACCGAAACCCTGGCCACGGTGCCGGGTGAGGTGACCGTGGCCGACGCCGGAGAGCCGCTGAACGTGGCCACGGCCGTGGCCGACCTGGCGCGGCGCGGCGTGGGCCGGCTGCTGGTGGAGGGCGGTGGCGCTGTGCACACCGCGTTTTTGACCGCCGGGCTCGCCGACGAGCTGCGTCTGGCCATCGCGCCGTTCTTCGTGGGCGAGGCGGCGGCGCCGCGCTTCGTCCATCCCGGCGCTTTTCCCCACACCGCTGCGCACCCGATGCGCCTGGCGCAGGCACGCACCATCGGCGATATCGCGGTGCTGCGCTACCTGTTGAAGGAGGACGGGTGAGTCTTATCGACACGGTCGAGTCCGACCAGCGGTGGCTGCGCGCCGCGATCGAGCTGTCGCGCTCCTGCCCACCGTCGCAGACGGCGTTCTCGGTGGGGGCCGTCATCGTCGACTCGGGGGGCGCGCTCGTGGGTGAAGGGTACTCGCGCCGGGACGACCCGCACGACCACGCCGAGGAGGTGGCGCTGCGCCAACTGCCCGACGCCAAGGACCCGCGGCTGGGGGCGGCGACGCTCTACAGTTCGTTGGAGCCGTGTGGCGCGCGCTCCTCGCGCCCGCGCTCGTGTGCCTCGCTGATCTTGGACACGCCGATCCAGCGCATCGTGTTCGCCTGGCGTGAGCCCTCGGTGTTCGTCACCGGCGAGGGTGCCGAGCTGCTGCGCGCCGCGGGGCGCACGGTCGTGGAGATCCCCGACTTGGCTCCGCTCGCCCGCGAGGCCAACCGTCACCTGCTGGCGGAGTGACCCGGCGGGGGTGACGGAGGGCCGTGATCGCCATGGCGCGACTCTCATGGCGATCACCGCAGCTCCGATCGTTGCGCCACGCTTGGTGGGACAGAGAGCGGCAACGGTGGCCCATGTCGACCGGCCCGCGCGCTGCTTTTCCGCTTCGCGCCGGATACCATAATTACCGACCAGTAGGTACGGCCTGTGTTGGCGCGTATGTCCGCTGCGGGCCTGGTCGCCGCCACCGCATGCCCCGGGAAAGGAACCGTTATGCCCACGTTGGAGCGCCACGGCGACGTCTTCGTCCTGGATATCGGTGACGGCGAGAACCGTTTCCACCCCGACTGGGTCGCTTCGGTCAACGCCGCGCTGGACGAGGTGGAACGGGCCGAGCAACCCGCTGCCCTGGTGACCGCGGCGACCGGCAAGTTCTTCTCCAACGGTCTGGATCTGGACTGGCTGGGCGCCCACCGCGACCGGCACCAGGAGTACATCGCAAGCGTGCACGCGCTGTTCGCGCGGGTGCTGTCGCTGCCGGTGGTCACTGTGGCGGCGTTGCAGGGGCACACGTTCGCCGCCGGGGCGATGCTGGCGCTGGCGCACGATTTCCGGGTGATGCGCGCCGACCGCGGGTTCTGGTGCCTGCCCGAGGCCGACATCACCATCCCGTTCACCCCGGGGATGTCCGCCCTGATCCAGGCAAGATTGGCCCCGCAGACCGCCCACGAGGCCATGGTCACCGCCCGCCGCTACGGCGGCCACGACGCTTTGGCCGTCGGCATCGTCGACCGCGCCGTGGACGAGGACGCGGTGCGGCCGACCGCCGTGGAGATCGCCCAAGCCCAGGTCGGCAAGGACGGCCCCACCCTGGCCACGATCAAGTCCCGCATGTACGCCCCCGTCCTGGCAGCGCTGCGCGACACTGACACTCCCCTGGGCTGAGGCCTCCGGCATCCCATGGGCGTTCATGATCGTCACGAGGCATGTCCGTTCGGCGGTTCTCGCGCCCCAGAATCGCCGAGCGGACACATTTCGTCATGGTCATGGCGCTCGTAACAGCACCACCCGAGCCACCACCCCGAGGATAGAGCGCTCAAGACCACACCACCCCAGCCACCACCCGAGGCTGCCGAGATCGCGAAGCGGTCGAGGTACGAGCGAACGGCGAACCTCCGCACCCCCGCCCCAGCCGTCCGAAAAGCAGAATCTACGCCGGGACGTGGGCGCGCAGGAAGGCGCTGACGGCGCCACGGCTGAGCTGGGCGCCCCACGAGCCCGGGCGCGCGTCGAAGACGTGGCCAGCGTAGGGGATGCTGACCAGCGTGACGGGGGTACCGGCCCGCTGAAGGGCGGTGACTAGGGTCGATGACTGGTCGTGCGGCACTGTGTGGTCGCGGCGCCCGTGCAGCAGCAGGGTGGGCGGCAGCCCGGGGCGGGCGTAGTGGGTGGGCGAGCTCAGTTCGTGGGCCTGGGGAACCTCGCTCGGCGAGCCGCCGGTGTAGGCGCGGATGAGGGGCCGGTAGCCGTCGCCGCCCTTGGGCGGGGTGTAGTCCCACCACTGGCCGATGTCGGTCACCGGGTAGAACGCCATGACCGCCTTCACCGAGGTGTCGGCGACGTCGCAACTGGGCGCCACGCCGTCCTCGTCGTAGGCGGCCATCAGCGCCAGGTGCCCGCCGGCCGAGGAGCCCGAGAGCACCACACGCCCCGGGTCGATGCCGTAGTCGGCGGCGTGCTCCTTGACCCAGCCCACGGCGCACGTGACGTCGCCGGGGGCGTCGCGCCACCGGGCGGGCGGGGCGAGCCGGTAGTCGATGTCGAAGACGGTGTAGCCGCGTTGGGTGAGCCAGCGGTTCCAGTGCGCGGTCTGTCCTCGGGAGCCGGCGACCCACCCGCCGCCGTGGACGCGGACCACGGCGGGGGTGCGCTTGTCGGTGGCCGTGGCGGGCCGGTGGACGTCCAGCGCGAGCGAGTGGCCCTCGACCTCGACGTAGTCGACGGTCGTCGTGGGGGGAGCCGGGTCGGGGGCAGGGGCGAAGTAGCTGTGCAGGGAGAGCCCGACCTCGTGGCGTCCGGCCTCGCGCCCGACCGCCACGGTGGGCACGAGGGCGACCAGCGCGGTAGCGCCGGCGAGGGTGACGACGGCGAAGGAGGTGCGCCGCGCGCCCAGCCGCCCGGCGAGGAGGGCGGCACCGGCGGCGAGCAGCGGAAACGGGAGAACGTAGAGGTCGCGGCGGTAGGTGTGGATGTCGAACACCGCCGACTCGGGCGCCATGGTGGGCACCAGGATCGGCAGGAGGGCCGAGATGGCCTCAGCCAACAGCAGCAGCGCGACGAGGACCGCGCCCCACCGTAGGATCGCCAGCGCCACGCGCACCCACGATACGCCGGTAGGCCCCGCCGGAGCGTCCTGCCCCTCCCCTACCGGGGCCGATGGTGACTGAGCCATACGCCCCCTTCCACTCGCCCGGTCCAGCGCCCCACACCAGGGCACTCGGGGCACTGAACCTCGCTGCCGTATTCCCGCCCGACACCGCACGGTAACCAGCACTATGGCGATTTAGACCGATATCACACGTTATGCCGATGACCTGCTGTTACCGGTCTCGAAGGGACAACTAAACAGCGGCGTTTCCGCCGGTATGGGGTAGGGCCATGCTTGCTGGCCCCACCCCACGCGGTCGGGGGGGCAGGGGGAAGTCTCAGAACCAGACGATTTCCCCGTCTTGCCGGTCGGCGAAGCGTTCGATGTCGATGAAGGAGTACAGGCCCGTGCCGTCCATACCGCGGGCGATACCGCTGCCGTCGGAGAGCACGGCACCGAACCAGGCGTGCACGTAGTCGTCGCGATCGTCGTCGTAGACGTCGAGATAGAACGCTCGCACCCGACCCTCGGGGACGGCCCCCTCATCCTCGGCGGAGTCGTGGTAGACAGAAGTCGAATCGAGACTGGGACGATCCATACGAATCCTTCCTCGGTTCCCCGGTCCGGGCGGAAGTCGTTGGCAGCTTCTCTCCGCCCGGCCCGCTCTGGCGGGTGGTGCTATCGGTATGAGTTGCACACCTCTCGGAAACTTGCTGTGATCAAGCTCCCACTCTTTGCTACGGTACGACACAGCCATTGCTCACACAATTCTTTATGAGAAAGATTGTGGAGAACTTCTGGAGGGAGCATCCCCATGGCGATCGGACGCCCCAAAAGGGTGACCCTGCGCGGTCGCTGGCTCGGGCAGCGGCTGCGTGAGTTGCGCGACGAGAGCGGCATGAAAGTGGAGGAGGTGGGCGACTACCTCCAGCGCAGTTCAGGGACGGTGAGCCGGTTCGAGAGCGGCATCTATCCGATTCGCCGCTCCGAAGTGGTTGCTCTCCTTGACCTGTACGGGGTCAACGAGGCGAAACGGAGGGCCGACCTTCTCAAGATCGCCGACGACGTGTGGCAAACCGGCTGGTGGGAGGGGTACACCGGCGAGGTCGCCGACTGGTTCATCGACTTCGTCTGGCTCGAAGAACAAGCGACTGAGCAACGGCTGTTCGAGAACACCGTGGTCCCCGGCATCGTGCAGACCGAGGCGTACGCGCGAGCCGTAATACTCGCGGCTGATCCCGATGCCACTCGCGACCAGGTTGACCGCTGGATTGAACTGCGAATGACCAGGCAGAATTTATTCCAGAAGGAAACGCCGCCCAGGGTAAGGATCGTCCTGGATGAGGCAGTCCTGCGACGTCGGGTGGGAGGCACGCGAGTGCTCTCGGGACAACTGCGACACCTGCTCGACCTCGTCGGCCGCTCGATCATCGAACTGCGCGTACTGCCGTTCTCATTGGGAGCGCATGCCAGCCCGACGGGCCGTTTCAGCCTGTTCACGATGGCGGAGCCCTATCCCGAGGTCGCTTATGCAGAGAGCCCCAAAGGAGGTATTTACATCGAATCTCCCGATACGGAGCGAATCATCGAAAAGTACGATCGGTTGTGGGACGAGTCCCTGAATACAGAGGAGTCCGTCGAGTTCGTCTCGACGCTCATCGAGGAGTACCAGTGAACACGGAACCGACGCTCCAACACCTCTCCCCCGACGAACTCGCAAACGTCGCCTGGCACATCAGCACCTACAGCGACAACGGCGGCGGTAGTTGCGTGGAAGCCGGTCCCCTCAACGACGGCACCGGCCGGATCGCCATGCGCCACAGCCACCACCCCCACAGCACCACCATCGTCTCCCCCCACCACGCCTGGACCGCCTTCACCGCTGCGGTGCGCGGTGGGGAGTTCGGGCTCAGGTAGAGCACTGCTCCCCTTTCAGGGGATGGGCGGCGAAAAAAGCGCCGGCCCCACCTGGGAGGGGAAGGCGGGGCCGGCGTGTGGGGGATGTGGGGAGCGGCTCGAACCGGTCGGCGTCCGAACCCGATGGTCGCTTGCCCCCTAGAACGGGTAGCGGGCGACGTCGGCGCGCATCGTGACCCATTGGGTCTCGGTGAACGCCTCGATATTGGCTGTTGTGCCCCCGAAACGGCTACCGGTGCCAGAGGCGCCCACACCCCCGAAGGGAGCCACCGCCTCGTCGTCGACCGTCTGGTCGTTGATGTGGACGAGTCCAGCGGGGATGCGGTCGGCCAACTCGTAACCGCGCATCGGGTTACTGGTGAGTATACCAAGGGAGAGGCCGTAGTCGCTGGCAGATGCGATATTGGCCGCCTCTTCTGCGGAGTCAAACCGGATCACCGGCGCCACCGGGCCGAACACCTCCTCGGCGAAAGCCGGCGTGGTCTCGGTGACGTCGGCGAGCACGGTCGGCCGGTAGAACAGCCCCTCGTAGGTGCCACCGGCGGCAACCCGCGCACCCGCCTGCGAGCTGCGGGTAACCAGCGAGTGTACCGAGTCACGTTGACCGGCGTCGATGATTGGTCCCAACGCGACCTCCCCGGCCTCGGGATCGCCCACGGGCAACCCTTCGGCCTTGGCTGCCAGCCGCTCCACGTACTCGTCAGCGATCGAGGAGTGCACCAGGTGGCGACCGGTGGTCATGCAGATCTGGCCCTGGTGCAGAAACGACCCCCACGCCCCCACCGAGACCGCGTGCTCGACATCGACATCGTCGAGCACGATCAGCGGCGAATTACCGCCCAACTCCAAGTGCGCACGCTTGAGGTGGCGCCCCGCGGCCTCGCCGACCTTGCGGCCGGCGGCAGTGGAGCCGGTGAAGCTGATGACGCGCACGTGCGGGTCGGCGACCAGGGCCGCGCCCGCCTCGCCGCCGCCGGGCAGCACGTGCAGCACCCCTTCGGGCAGGCCGGCCTCGCGGAAGATCTCGGCGATGACGGCGCCGCCGGAGACCGCGGTGCGCGGGTCGGGCTTGAGCACCACCGCGTTGCCCAGCGCCAGGGCGGGAGCCACCGAGCGCATACCCAGGATCAGTGGGAAGTTGAACGGGGCGATCACCCCGACCACCCCCGCCGGCACCCGGCGGGCCAGGCTCAGCCGGGGCTTGGCGGTGCGCAGCACCTCCCCAATCGGTTGGGAGGCCAGCGCCGCCGACTCGTAGGACTCGGTGGCCGCGAGGTGGTTCTCGAAGGCGGCCTTGCCCGCAGCGGAGCCGGCCTCGCGGACGAGCCACGCGCTGATCTCCGCGGCGCGCTCCTCGAACAGCGCCCCGGCGCGGCGCAGCACCGCGGCGCGCTCCTCGAAGGAGGCCGCGGCCCAGTCGCGTTGCGCCCGCGCGGCGGCCGTGGCGGAGGCGGCGACGTCGGCCTCGTTGGCGGAGCCGATCCGGGCGACCTCGGCTCCCGTGGCCGGAGCCACGACGGGGGCATCACCGCCCTGGGCCGCCTGCCACCGGCCGGTGAAGATTTGGCCCGACCAGACGTTGCTGTCGAACATGCTCATGGGTGCTCCTTTGCACTGACGGCGAACTGCGCGGCTGCCTCCACCCCCCGGCGGCGACACCCGCCGCCCCCGGGGACTCGGGTCACAGCTTCTGGGCGCTGACCGGGCCGCGCTTGGCGTTTTGGATCTCCTCGTAGACCTTGGCGCGCAGCTCGGTGAAGCGGCCGGCGCCGCGGGTGGTGAGCTGGTCGCGCTCGTCGGGCAGGTCCACGGGGATGTCGTCTTGGATGACCGTGGGAGAGGACGACAGCACGAGCACGCGCTGGCCCAGGTAGACCGCCTCGTCGATGTCGTGGGTGACGAACAGGATCGTCATCTGGAACCGCTTCCACAGCGAGCGGATCAGATCCTCCAGGTCGGCGCGGGTTTGGGCGTCGACGGCGGCGAAAGGCTCGTCCATGAGCAGCACCCGCGGCTGGTAGGCGATGGCGCGGGCGATGGCCACGCGCTGCTGCATACCGCCGGAGAGTTGCCAGGGGTAGGACTTGGCGAATTCGGAGAGGCTGACCGCGGCCAGAGCCTCGTCGATCAGTTCGCGGCGCTGCTGCTTGGGCAGCTTCTTCTGCTTGAGCGGCAGTTCGATGTTGCCCTGGACGGTGAGCCAGGGGAACAGGCTACGGCCGTACTCCTGGAAGACCACCGCCATGTCGGGCGGGGGTCCGGTGACGGGGCGCCCGGCCAGCGAGACGCGGCCGGAGGTGGGTTGCAGTAGGCCGGCCACGCACTTGAGCAGTGTGGTCTTGCCGCAGCCCGAGGGGCCGACGAGGCAGGCGAGTTCACCTTCGTCGAGGCGGAAGGTGAGGTCGCGGACGGCCTCGACCGAGCGGCCCTCGCCCTGGTAGATCTTTTGCATCGCGCTGACGTCGAGCATCGGCGACCTCCCGTTGTGGGTCGTGGTGGGCGTGGTCAAGGGGCTCACTCTCCCTTCGTGGCCGCGCGCAGGCCCAGGTACCAGCCCAGCACTCGGCGCTCGACGAGCTGGAACAGTACCGAGAGTGTGAAGCCGAGCAGGCCCAGCAGCACGATGCCCGACCACATCTCGGGGATGGCGAAGCTGCGCTGGAACTGCACGATGGTGAAGCCCAGTCCGCTGGAGCTGGCGAACATCTCGCTGATGACCATGAGGATGATGGCGATGGACAGCGCTTGACGCAGGCCGGCCATGATTTGGGGGCTGGCCGAGCGCAGCACGAGCGTGACGAGGCGGCGCGGGCCGCGCACGCCGTAGCAGCGGCAGGTGTCGGACAGTACCGGGTCGACGGCGCGCACACCTTCGACGGTGTTGAGCAGGATCGGCCAGATACAGCCGGAGACGATCACCAGCAGCTTCATGGAGGTGGTGACGCCCACGAGCAGGATCAGCAGCGGCACCAGCACCGGCGGTGGGATAGCGCGTAGGAACTCCAAGACGGGCTCGGTCAGCGCGCGCAGGCTGCGCGACAGGCCCAGCGCGATGCCCACGCCCACGCCGAGGACGGCGGCCAGGGCGAAGCCGGCCAGCAGCCGGCCGATGCTGGGCAGGGCGTCCTGGGCGAAGCGCTCGGAGAACCACACCTCGCCGAAGGTGGTGGCGATGACGTCGGGGGCGGGCAGGTAGTACAGGCCGCTGGAGGCGCTGGCCCACCACCACACCAAAATCAGCGCGACGGGCAGTCCCAGCAGATAGACAAGGCGCAGGCCGGCGCGGCGCAGCATGGCGGCCACGGGAGAGCGGCGCTGCGGTGGTGTTGTGGTGGCTGGCTGCTGCTGGGTGGCTGCGTGGCTCATACGGCGGCCTCCCCACGGACCGAGGTGTGCCAGTGCAGAACGCGCCGTTCCAGGGCGCGCACGCCGACGTTGACGATGACGCCGAGGGCACCGGTGGCGATGATGAGGGCGTAGACGACGGCTGGGGCGCCGCTGGCTTGGGCGACGGCGATCTCTTTGCCGAGGCCGGGCGTGCCGATGATCAACTGGGAGGTGATGGCCAGGATCAATGCGACGGCCGCGCCCAGGCGCAGGCCGGTCAGCACGTAGGGCAGGGCCGAGGGCCAGGTGATGTGGCGCATGCGGGCCAGCTTGCCCATCCCGAACGACCGCGCGGTCTGCTCCGCCACGGGGTCGATGTCGGCGACGCCGTAGAGGACCTGGATGTAGATCTGCCAGAACGCGGCGTAGACGACCAGCAGCAGGGTGGAGCGGATGTCGGTGGCCCACAGCAGCACGGCGAGCGGGATCAGCGCCACGGACGGGATGGGGCGCAGGAACTCGACGGTGGAGGAGGTCAGTGCGCGCAGCGCGGGCACCGAGCCGATGAGGAAGCCGAGGATGACCGCGGCCAGAAAAGCGATGCCCAAGCCCAGCCCCCACCCCAGGAGGGTGTCGAGCAGCGCGGTCCAAAACGTGGGAGTGGCCATGCGGGCGGCCAGCTCGGTCAGGACTTCGGAGGCCGGCGGCAGGTAGCGCGCCTGGACCAAGCCCAGCCGCGGGACCGCCTCCCACAGGCCGAGGAACAAGACGATGCCGATGAGGCCCAGTACGGCGTTAACGAGCTTGGTGGGGGTGGCGACGCGCCGCGGGCGCGCGGCCGACCGGCGGGAGGTTTTCCGCCGGTCGGCCGCCGCGGGCGCCGCTGGTGTCGCGGCACTCTTGGTCATGGTGCTCACTCGTAGTACAGGGCTTCGAGGTCGGGCTGGCTGTCGACGAGACCGTCCTCGACCATGAGATCAGCGATGGTTTGCACCGATTCGCGGTTGACTTCCGGCGGGAAGTGGGGCAACCGGATCTGCTCGATAAGGTTCTGGTCGATCTCGGTGTAGTTGGTCAGAACGCGCCGCACGTCCTCGGGGTTGGCGTCAGCGTAGGCCATGGACTCGTGCATGGCGGTGCGGAAGGACTCCACCAGCTCGGGGTCCTCGTTGGCCAGTTGCTCGGAGGTGAAGTACTGCGCGACCGAGAGGCTCGGCGAGGCGTCGACGAAGTTGGAGGCGACCTCGGTGGCGCCGTTGTTGAGCGACTGGCTGAGGAAGGGCTCGACCAGCCACGCGCCGTCGACCTGGCCGTTCTCAAGGGCGGCGGGCATCTCGGGGAAGGGCAGCTCGACGAACTTGATCTCGTCGGGGTCGCCGCCGGCCACGCGCACCGAGTTGCGCACCGTGGTGTCGCCGATGTTTTGCAGCGTGTTCACGGCGACCTTCTTGCCGGCCAGACCGGAGGCGTCGGTCACGGGGCTGCCTTCGGGAACGACGATGCCGCCGAAGTCGGCGCCCTGCTCGCCGGTGCTGGTCACGCCGTTGCTGACGACCTTCAGTGGCAGGTCTTCCTGTCGGCCGATGAGCAGCGAGGTAATGTTGCTGAAACCGAACTCGAAGTTGCCGCTGACCACACCGGGAACAATGGCGGCGCCGCCGCTGGCGTTCTCGATGTTGAGCTTGAGCCCGTGATCCTCGAAGTAGCCCTGCTCTTGGCCGAGGTAGACCGGCGCGACGTCAACGATGGGGATGAGACCCACGGTGACTTCGGTGAGCTCGCCCTCCGCCTGGCCGTCGCCGCCGCTGTCGCCACTGTCGCTGCTTCCGCCGCATGCGGACGTGGCCAGCAGTGCGAGCGCACTGGCCAGAACGAAGATCTTTCGACGCATCGGGATCTCCAAAATTGGATGGTGTTGAGAGAAAAACGGACGAGGCGATGGGCGCGGATGACAGGCGCCGGCTGATCAACCTCTGCGGGGATGCTATCGCTATCGCGCAGACCCGCTCGTTCGTTTTACGAACGCTTGTTCATTCAGCGAACGTAGGGGAGGAGTTTCACCACGTCAAGCCATACCGATCACAGTTCGGTTTCCATCCTTCCCCGCCTCTCACATCATGCGCCACGCCATGTCAGAGCGGATCATGGGGGGCCTGCAACGGGTCATGGGACGTCAGGATGACTAGTGACATCACAGCGCCCATCAAGGACGATCGGCCTATATACAGGCAATGCCTTGTGCGTTATGAGAACATCGCTGGAAGCGGCGTCGCTGGAGGCCCTGGAAGGCGCCGCGGTGAGCGCGGAAACGAGAGCCGAAACCGCAGCACAGCCAGCCACGAGGCGAGGTTTCGGTCAGGCGGGAAGGAGCCAGAATTGACGACGGCCGAGTACGGCGGAGAGCCGGCAATGCGGGCCGAGCACTACGTGCAGTCGCTGGAAAGAGGCCTTGCGGTGATCCGGGCCTTCTCCGCCGAAACCCCATCGATGACGCTGAGCGACGTCGCCAGGAGTACGGGACTGACCCGCGCGGCGACGCGGCGCTTCCTGCTGACGCTGGTAGATCTAGGCTACGTGCGCACCGACGGCAGACAGTTCGCCCTCACACCGCGAGTGCTGGAACTGGGGTATGCCTACCTGTCCTCGGCCGAGCTCCCCGAGGTGGTACAGCCGCACCTGGAGCGCCTGGCCGCCGAGGTAGGCGAGTCCTCGTCGGTGTCGGTGATCGACGGTGACGACATCGTTTACGTGGCGCGCGTGCCCACGTCGCGGATCATGGCCGTGTCGATCAGTGTGGGGACTCGGTTCCCGGCCTACCTCACCTCGATGGGGCGGGTGCTGCTGGCGGCGCTGCCCTCCGAGGAGCTGGAGCACTACCTGGCGGGACTGGAGTTGCGCACCGCGACCCCCTACACCGTCTCCTCCACACAACTGCTGCGCGCCGAGATCGACCGCGCCCGCAGCCAGGGGTGGGCGATCGTGGACCAGGAACTGGAAGAGGGCCTGCGTTCGGTGGCCGCGCCCATCCGCGACCGGGAGGGCACCGTGGTGGCCGCGGCCAACGTCTCGGCCCACGCCACCCGCACCTCGGTCGAGGACATCCGCCGCGAACTGCTCCCGCCGCTGTTGGCCACGGTGGCACGCATCGAGGCGGATCTGGAGATCGCCAACGGCAGCACGCGCGTGTAAGCGGCAGCGGGACGAGCGGGGCGGCGCCGTCGAAGGCGCGGTGACGAGCGCGAGCGGGCGCGGGGAGGGCACGTCGGTCCGGGCTTGACCCCGGTCACATCCACGAATAATGTCGCCATTATGATGTTCGCCTAGAGAACATTTATTCGTTATACGAACACAGGATGGCAAAACCCATGATCGTGCCGCTGGACGAGGGAATCCGCGAACTCGTCCACGATGGAGACACGGTCGCGCTTGAGGGCTTCACCCACCTCATCCCCGTGGCGGCCGGACACGAGATCGTCCGCCAGGGACGCCGCGACCTCACCCTCGTGCGAATGACCCCCGATATCGTCTACGACCAGCTCATCGGCGCCGGATGTGCCCGCAAACTGATCTTTTCCTGGGGCGGCAACCCCGGAGTGGGCTCACTGCACCGCTTCCGCGACGCCATCCAGGCAGGCTGGCCGGTACCGCTGGAGATCGAGGAGCACAGCCACGCCGGCATGGCCAACCGCTACGTCGCCGGCGCCTCCGGCGTGCCCTTTGCCGTGCTGCGCGGCTACACCGGGACCGACCTGATCGGCCCCACCGCCACCATCAAGACCGTCACCTGCCCCTTCACCGGGGAGGAACTCACCGCGGTTCCCGCCCTCAACCCCGACGTGACCATCGTGCACGCCCAGCGCGCCGACCGGGCGGGCAACGTGCAGATGTGGGGCATCACCGGGGTGCAGAAGGAGGCCGTGCTCGCCGCGCAGCGCTCGCTGGCCACCGTCGAGGAAGTCGTCGACGAACTCGAACCAGTGCCCGGCCAGGTCATCCTGCCCCACCGCGCGGTCACCGCCGTCGCCGAGGCGCCGGGCGGCTCCCACCCCTCCTACGCCCACGGCTACTACAGCCGCGATAACGACGCCTACCAGGCATGGGACGCCATCAGCCGCGACCGCGAGGCGTTCACCCAGTGGCTGGAAGAACACGTCCTCGCGGGGCCGACCCCCGCTCCCCACGGGAAAGGGCAGTAATAGCGATGACGGCAGTGACCTGGTCCTCCGACGAGATCATGACCGTGACGGCCGCGCGCGCCCTCACCGACGACATGGCCTGCTTCGTGGGCATCGGCCTGCCCAGCACGGCCGCCAACCTCGCCCGCCGCACCCATGCCCCCGGCCTGTGGCTGATCTACGAGTCGGGCACCCTGGGCGCCAAACCCGACACCCTGCCGCTGTCCATCGGTGACGGAATCCTGGCCGAAACCGCCGACACCGTGGTCTCGGTGCCGGAGATCTTCAACTACTGGCTCCAGCCCGGCCGTATCGACACCGGCTTCCTGGGCGCCGCCCAGATCGACCGCTACGCCAACATCAACACCACCGTCATCGGCGACTACGCCGACCCCAAGGTGCGACTGCCCGGCGCGGGCGGCGCCCCCGAGATCGCCGCCTCCTGCCGCGACGTCATCGTGATCGTGCGCCAGTCCACACGCGCCTTCGTCGAATCGGTCGACTTCGTCACCTCGGTGGGCTACGGCTCGGGCGCGGGCGACCGCGAACGGCTGGGGCTGCGCGGGCACGGCCCCAAGCGCGTCATCACCGATCTTGGTGTCCTCGAACCCGACCCCGAGACCGCGGAACTGACCCTGGTCAGCGTGCACCCCGGCGTCGACGTCGCCGACGCGCGCGCCGCGACCGGTTGGGAGCTCGCCGTGGCCCCCGAGGTGGCCACGACCCCCGAGCCCACCTCCGAGGAGCTGGCGGTGCTGCGCTCGCTGACGGGCGCTTCGCCGGCGTGAGCCGCCACCGCCGCCGGATGCCAGATCGTTACAGCGCGGCGGCGCTGCACTAGCCTCGCTCTTAGGGCCCAAAAACAGGGCACTCGGAGCGTTCACGGGGGAATCCGGCCCAGAGGCATAACTGACCGGTATCCGAACAATCTCGACACCACTGTGACGTATCCAACTTGGGAGTCACCATGACCGATGCGTTCATTCTGGACGCGATTCGCACACCCTTCGGCAAGTACGGCGGTGCCTTGGCCGGCGTGCGCCCCGACGACCTCGCCGCGACCGTGGTGCGCTCCATCGTCGAGCGCTCCCCCAACCTCGACCCGGCTACCATCGACGACGTTTACTTCGGAGACGCCAACGGCGCCGGTGAGGACAACCGCAACGTCGCCCGGATGGCCGGGCTGCTGGCCGGGCTGCCCGCCTCGGTGCCCGGCGCCACCCTCAACCGGCTGTGCGGCTCGGGCCTGGAGGCCGCGATCGCCGCCAACCGCGCGGTAGCGGTGGGTGACGCCTCCCTCGTGCTGGCCGGCGGCGTGGAGTCGATGAGCCGCGCGCCCTGGGTGCTGCCCAAGCCGGAGAAGGGGTTCCCCGCCGCCCACCAGACGCTGCACTCGACCACCCTGGGCTGGCGTATGGTCAACCCCCAGATGCCCGACGAGTGGACGGTGTCGCTGGGCGAAAGCACCGAGCAGGTCGCTGAACTCTACGGCATCGGCCGCGCCGAGCAGGACGAGTTCGCGCTGCGCAGCCACAGCAACGCCGCCACCGCCTGGGCCAAGGGCGTCTTCGCCGACGAGACCACCGCCGTGCCCGGCGTGGAGTTGGAGCGCGACGAGAGCATCCGCGAGACCTCGCTGGACAAACTCGGCCAACTCAAACCCTCGTTTCGCGCCGACGGCACCATCACCGCCGGTAACGCCTCCCCCCTCAACGACGGGGCCGCCGCCGTGCTCATCGGTGACGAGGCCGCCGCGCGGGCTCGTGGCAGCGAGCCCTTGGCCCGCATCGTCAGCCGCGGCGTTGCCGCCGTCGAGCCGCACCGTTTCGGCATCGGGCCGGTCGAGGCCGCCGAGACCGCGCTGCGCCGCGCCGGTATCGGCTGGTCGGAGTTGTCGGTGGTGGAACTCAACGAAGCCTTCGCCGCCCAATCGCTGGCCTGCCTGAAACTGTGGCCCGACCTCGATCCCGAGATCGTCAACCCCAACGGCGGCGCCCTGGCCATCGGCCACCCGCTGGGAGCCTCCGGGGCGCGCATCCTGGGGGCGCTCGCCCACGAGTTGCGCCGTCGCGGCGGCGGCTGGGGGCTGGCCGCCATCTGCATCGGCGTGGGACAGGGACTCGCCGTCGTGCTGCACGCCTGAACGGGCCACCGTTTCACACCCGTGGAGGAAACATGACCACATCAGAGCAGTCAGCCGCCTCGAGTGCGGCAACCGGGCTGCACGTTCCCGGCTACATCCGTGACCACGAGGTCCACCCACCGCTGGACTACCCCGGCTACCGCAGTACGGCGCTGCGCCACCCCAAACGGCCGCTGACGCTGCTGCCGCACATGCTCACCGAGGTCACCAACCCGGTGCTGGGCCAGGATCGGGTGGGCGAGACCGACCACGACCTCACCCGCCAGCACGCCGAGGAGCCTCAGGGCCAGCGGATCATCGTCCACGGCCAAGTCCGCGACAGCGACGGCACCCCCATCCCCCACACGCTGGTGGAGATCTGGCAGGCCAACGCCGGCGGACGCTACCGCCACACCGGCGACAACTGGCCCTGCCCGCTCGACCCCAACTTCACCGGGGTCGGCCGCACCCTCACCGACGCCGAGGGGCGCTACCGGTTCATCACCATCCGGCCCGGCGCCTACCCATGGCGCAACCACGACAACGCCTGGCGCCCCGCCCACATCCACTTCTCGCTGTTCGGGCGCGCCTTCACTCAGCGGTTGGTCAGCCAGATGTACTTCCCCGGCGATCCGCTGTTCTTCCAAGACCCCATGTGGAACTCGATCCCCGACCCTAAGGCGCGCGAACGTCTGGTCGCACGGTTCGACTACGCCAACACCGTGCCGGAATGGGCGCTGGCCTTTGAATGGGACATCGTGCTGCGCGGCCAAGAGCAGACCCCGTTTGAAGACACCGAGGCAGAGGATGACGAGTGATGCCTGAAACCACCCCGTCCCAGACGGTCGGCCCCTACCTGCACATCGGGCTGCCCTGGGCCGATGGCCCCTTCGCCGCCGCCGAAGGCACACCCGGCGGGCTGTGGCTGCGCGGCACGCTCTACGACGGTGCCGGCGCGCCGGTCACCGACGGACTCATCGAGACCTGGCAGGCCGACCCCAACGGCCGGTTCGCCCACCCCGCCGACCCGCGCGGCGCCGTCCCGTACCCGGGGTTTCGCGCCTTCGGGCGCTGCCCCACCGACGCCACCGGCCAGTACGCCATCCACACCCTCAAACCGGGGCCGGTGCCGGGACCGGCAGGGCCGCAGGCACCCCACATCGATGTCTCGGTCTTCGCCCGCGGCATGCTGCACCGTGTCGTCACCCGCATCTACTTCCCCGAAGAGGAGGCCGCCAACGCCGCCGACCCGGTGCTGGCCAGTGTGCCCGAGGGGCAGCCACGCCAAAGCCTCATCGCGCACTCCACCGGCGACGGCTACCAGTTCGACATCTACCTCCAGGGCGAGAACGAGACGGCGTTCTTCGACATCTGAGGCGCCGTCGGGGACACGATCGTCATCGCCGGCCCGCGCCGCTACGATCGCCGGCACCACGGGAGACCGCCACAGGCGGCCGAGCAATCCCCCGCATCCGGCGCGTCCGCGCGTACGGCGGAGACCGCGTGAGCACCCGACAGAGAATAGGCATGACGTGGACCAGGCAACAAACCCGACAGGCCCCGACAGCGACGCCGCCGCGGGACCACCCGGCCTCTTCGGCGGAATCTTCGCCAACGGGCAGGCCACGGCCGAGACCAGCGACGCCGCCTGGCTGTGCGCCCTGACCGACGCCGAAGCCGCGCTGGCGCGCGCCCAAGCGACCGTAGGGCTCATCGAAGTCGACGACGCCGAGGCCATCGCCGCGGCCTGCGAGCCGGCCAACTTCGACCCCGCCGAGTTGGGTGCCCTGGCCGCCAGCGGCGGTAACCCCGTGATCCCGCTGGTCAAAGCACTGACCGCGGCGGTGGCCGGTGACGCCGCCCGCCACGTCCACAAGGGTGCGACCAGCCAAGACATCATGGACACCGCGGCGATGCTGGTGAGCAGACGGGCAAGCGCCGCCATCCTGGGCCAGACCGGGGAGCTGACCACCCAACTGGCCAGGCTCGCCCACACCTACCGCGACACCCCCATGGCCGGGCGGACCCTGCTCCAGCAGGCCCTGCCGACCACGTTCGGGGCTGTGGCCGCCGGCTGGCTGCACGCGATCGGCACCGCAGCCGCGCGGCTGGCCGAGGTCGCCCGCCACCGACTGGCCGCCCAACTCGGCGGCGCCGCCGGGACCCTGGCTTCCCTGGGCGACGCCGGACCGGCTGTGGCCACCGCCTACGCCGGTGAACTGGGCCTGGCCGAACCCACCCTGCCCTGGCACACCGACCGCGGCCGGGTGGCCGACCTCGCCGGGGCGCTGGGCGAACTCAGCGGCACGGTCGGCAAGGTCGCCCGCGACATCACGCTGCTGGCCCAAACCGAGGTGGGTGAGGTCAGCGAGGTCGGCGGCGCCGGGGTGGGCGGTTCCTCCACGCTGCCGCACAAGCGCAACCCCGTGGCGGCAGTGGCCGCGCTGGCGTGCGCGCAACGCACCCCCGGGCAGGTCACCACGCTCCTGGCAGCGATGGTGCAAGAGCACCAGCGCGCAGCCGGGGCTTGGCACAGCGAGTGGCCGGCGCTCAACGACCTGCTGGGCACCACCGGATCGGCCGTGGCGTGGCTGGAGACCTCGATGCGGCGCCTCCAGGTGGCCCCCCAGCGGATGCGCGCCAACCTCGACCTCACCGGCGGGCTGCTGCTGGCCGAGCGGGTCACGACGGCGCTGGCGCCGCAACTGGGGCGCGCGACAGCCCACGAACAGGTCCAGGCCGCCTGCGCCGAAGCGGCCGAAACCGGCCACGACCTCGCTGACACGCTCGCCTGGCGCCTGGCCGGCCAGCGCACCCGAGACGACATCGCCCGGCTGTTGGAGCCCGACGGCTACCTCGGCAGCGCCGGCGTCTTCGTTGACCGGGCGCTGGCCGCCCACCGCGAGCGCGGCCGGCCCAACGTGGGCGGGCCGTGGCGGGAGGCCGCGCGGTGAGGGCCATGGCCGCAGCGCACGCGGTGTCCCCGGCGGCGGAGATAACCGTTGACCGTGGACTGCTCGCGCCACCCGCCACGGCCCCAAGCCAACCCAAGCAAAGGGGAAAGTGATGAGTATCGAGGTCCACCACATCGTCGACGGCCCGCCCGGAGCCCCGGTGATCGTGCTGTCGGGATCGTTGGGCAGCACCCTGGATATGTGGGAGCCCCAAGTCGCGGCGCTGTCGGGAGACTTCCAGGTGGTGCGCTACGACATCCGCGGCCACGGCGAGTCGCCGGTGCCCCCTGCCCCCTACTCCCTCGCCGATCTGGGCTCTGACGTGCTGACACTGCTGGACCGGCTAGGGGTGGAGCGCGCCCACTTCGCAGGGCTGTCCATCGGCGGCATGACCGGGATGTGGCTGGCCGCCCACGCCAGCGAACGCATCGACAAGCTCGCCCTGCTGTGCACCTCGCCCCTATTGGGGCCACCGCAGAACTGGGCGCAACGCGCGGCAACCGTGCGCGCCGGCGGCACCGAGGCGGTAGCCGACGCCGTCGTGGCGCGGTGGCTCACCGCCGACTACCTCGAACGCGAACCCGAGACGGTGGCGCGGATGCGCGAGATGATCGCCACCACCCCAGACGAAGGCTACATCGGATGTTGCGCGGCCATCGAGCACATGGACCTGCGCGACGACCTGCCCACCATCACCGCACCAACCTTGGTCATCGCCGGCTCCGACGACCTCGCCACCCCACCCGAGCACGCCGAAACGATCGCCGCCGGCCTCAGCCGGCCGCCGCGACTGGAGGTGATCCCCGGCGCGGCCCACTTGGCCAACTGGGAGCAGGCCACGCTCGTCAACGGACTCCTGCGCGAGCACTTCGCCGACTGACCACCACCGCCACGCACAAGCTCCGACCGATTGGGGAAAGGCCGCGTTGAGCACCGACACACCAGCCACCGCCGGAACCGACGAGACCGCGCCCGCCCGCCACGACACCGGCATGCGGGTGCGCCGGGAGGTGTTGGGCGACGCCCACGTGGACCGTGCCCAGCGGCGCACCACCGCGTTCACCGAGCCCTTCCAAGACTTGATCACCCGCTACGCTTGGGGAGAAATCTGGGCCCGCCCCGGCCTGGACCGCGCCACGCGCAGTTGCATGGTGCTGACCGCGCTGACCGCTCACGGCCACTGGGACGAACTCGCGATGCACGTGCGAGCGGCGGTAGGCAACGGGCTCACCGCCGCCCAGATCCAAGAGGTCTTCCTCCAAGCCGCCATCTACTGCGGCGTTCCCGCGGCCAACAAAGCGTTCGGGATCGCCCAAAGCGTGCTGACCGAATTAGGCCTGGTCGAAGAGCCGGCCCAGGCCGAGGACGCCTGAGGGGAGCTCCACCACCCGCAATCGCCCTCGGGCCAGGTGCGAGGCCCTGGCCGCTGGTGGCGCTGCCGTGACGAACGCCTGCCCGTGGCGACGGCGCGACCAGCGGCGAGCCCTCCCACGAAGTGATCCCCCTCGGTTGGGACACGGCGACGCCACACCCAGCCGTTCTCAGCCAGCACCAGTTGCCGCATCTGCGTAAAGGAGAGCACTCTCATGCGTACCCGTGTGGGAATCATCGGGGCGGGACCAGCCGGACTGCTGCTGTCCCACCTGCTGCACCTCAACGGCATCGACTCCGTCGTTCTGGAACGCCGTGACCGTGATTACTGTGAGCACCGCCAGCGCGCCGGCGTGGTCGAGCACGGCGTGGCCGAGATCCTGCGCTCCAGCGGCGTGGGCGAGCGCATGGACCGCGAAGGCTTCGTGCACCACGGCATCGAACTGCGCTACGACGGCAAGCGCCACCGTGTGGACTTCCCCGCGCTGACCGGCGGGCGCGACGTGATGATCTACGCCCAGACCGAGATCGTCAAAGACCTCATCGCGCGCCGCCTCACCGACGGCGGCACGCTGCTCTTCGAGGCCGAGGCCACCGCGATCGAAGGCATCGAAACCGACCAGCCGCGGGTGCGCTTCACCCGCGGCGGCGTCGAAGACGTGCTGGAGTGCGAGTTCGTCGTGGCCTGTGACGGCTTCCACGGCATCGGGCGCTCCTCACTGCCGCCCGAGCTGGTGCAGGTGTTCGAGAAGAGCTACCCGTTCGGCTGGCTGGGCATCCTCGCCGACGTGCCCCCCTCCTGCGACGAGCTGATCTATGCCCACAGCGAACGTGGATTCGCGCTGCACAGCATGCGCTCCGAACACGTCAGCCGGCTCTACTTGCAGGTTCCGGTCGACACCGACGTCAAGGAGTGGTCCGACGAACGCATCTGGGACGAGCTGTCGGCGCGTTTCGCGCTGCGCGACGGTAGTTGGACCCTCAAGCGCGGCCCCATCACCGACAAGAGTGTGACGCCGATGCGCAGCTTCGTCAGCGAACCCATGAGCCACGGCCGGCTCTACCTGGCCGGCGACGCCGCCCACATCGTGCCGCCGACCGGCGCCAAGGGACTCAACCTGGCGCTGCACGACGTCAACCTACTCGCCAAAGCCCTCGTGGCTGCCGACGCCGGCGACCCTGGGCCGCTGGAGCGCTACTCCGAGGACGCGCTGCGCCGTGTCTGGCGCGCCGAGCACTTCTCGTACTGGATGACGACGCTGCTGCACCGCGACCCGGCGGCCAGCGAGTTCGACCATCGGCTCCAGCTCTCGCACCTGGAATTCCTGGCCTCCTCCACCGCCGCCTGCACCCAACTGGCCGAGAACTACACCGGTCTGCCGCAGGTGTGACCCGCCACGGCGCGCCTGCCCGCCGCTGAGGCACGCCGGCCGTTTTCGACGCGGCCCTCCTAGCGTCCGGGCGAGGCAGGGGCGTTCACTCCCACGGCAACGGCGGGGACGCCTGGGTGAGGTCGGCGCCGTTTTGGGCGTCGCGCTCGCGATGCTCGGTGCCGTACCAGTCCAAGCACAACACCGTGGCGTCGTCTGGGGGACGGCCGTTACAGGCCCGCAGAACCGTCGAGGCGAGCACGGAGCTGACCTCGCGCGGGTGGAGGTTGGCGGTACGTTCGACCAGGGCCGGCAACTCGGCGGAGGCGGCGCAGCGCTCCAGCATGCCATCGGTGAGCATGACCAGGCGATCACCAGGGCGGATCTCCAGCGGCTGCACGTGGTAGGAGTGCGGGAACGGGGCGCCGAAGGGCAGGTCGGCGTCAAGGGCAAGCTGCTCGACCTCTCCTCCGCGTAACCGCAGGGGCGGCGGATGGCCGGCGTTGACGAGTTCGGTGCTGCCGTCCCACAGGTCGATCTGCACCAGTTGGCCGGTGACCATGCCTTGGTTGCCGTGTCGGGCAACGGCCCGGTCGGCCCGCCGGGCCTGCTCGACCAGGTCGGCGCCTTCCCTGCGCGCGCCCCGGAGCGCGGCCACGAGCAGCGTGGCCAGCAGGGCCGCGTCGACCTCGTGGCCCATGGCGTCGGTGACCGACAGGTGCAAGATCCGGCGGTCGGCGGCGTAGTCGAACGTGTCGCCGCCGATGCTGGAGGTGGGTTCCAGCGCCCCGGAGACGGTGAACTGGGCGGCCTCGCACGACAGCGCAGAGGGCAACAAGTGGTGCTGGATCTCGGCGGGCAGGGTAAGCGGGGTGGTGCGGCGCCCCCACTGGTAGAGATCGGTGAAGCGCCGGTTGGCGATGATGATGTAGGCCAGCCCGTGCGCGGCGCGGCCGATCTCGTGCAGCGCCGGATCGTCGGCCTCGATCGGAGCGGCCAGTTCCAGCAGACCGATGGTGTCGCCGCGGTTGGTGACCGGCACGATCACCCGCCGCGGCTCGCCCCAGCCTTCGACCGCCGCGTAGGGGCGCTGGGTGCGCAGCACCTGTTCGTAGACGGTGCCGGGGAGCTGAATGCGCTCGGCGCTCCGCGCAGGAGGCAGCGTGCCGACCGTGGCCAGCCGCACCACCGCGTCGCCGGAGATGTCGGCGATGAGGAAGGACACCATGGTGGCGTCGAAGCGTCGCCGCACGTCTTCGACGACCACGGTGACGGCCTCCGCCGGCGGCACCGCCTCGGTGGCGGCCAAGAGTTCGTTGAGTCGCATGTACTGACCAGCCATACCCCCTCCCCTGCCACACGGGGAGCACCGGCTAACGAGGCAGGTCAGGGCGGCCATGCGCCGCGTGAGAGGGACCGTGGTTTTTCCGTATCCCTGCCCACTGCGGCCGACGAGGGCGTACCCGCCTTCGCGTTCGGACGCGGACGACAAGCCCGCACCGAACGTGAGGAAACATTTTCAGGCGTTATCGCCCCAGCGAAGAAGGCAGTAAAGCTAACAATTATTGCGAAGCGCGAAAACAAAAATAAGCGCTTGGAACACTCACCATCCGTGCTACTTTACCCACGTCGCCGACGGGCGCTGTGTAGTGATCGAGCAGGAAGAAGGATGACGTGAAGAAATCCCTACTGGCCGTGATCGTCCTCGTGGCGTTGGTGGCATCGGGGTGTGCGCCACGGGACGACGGTATTCTCCGGCAGATCCCGCCTGGGACCACTGTCTACATCGACGGCTGGGACGAGCACGGTGACAAGGGCGATCAGGCTCTTGTGGAACAGAAACCCTCGAAACTGTGGGTGGTCCCGATGGACGCGCCTTACCGCAACAAGCGCAGCGGCGACTTCACCGTCGAGATCACACTCAACAACGAGGGGGTCTTCGTCGTTGAGGACCTCGGCGGAATCCAGGTCGGGCAGGATCACGACAACTGCCTGGCCTCCGGAGAGGTCTACGTGCTCATGGAGGTGCCCAAGAACAAACTCACCGAGGAGCCGGCCAAGTCCAACCCCGACACCAGCAACGACGACTGCGCACGGGTTCCCGAATAAGGCCTCCCCGCCCCGAAACGGCCCCTCACCCGTTGACGGATGCGCTACTCCCCTGACGGCCGGCCGACGGCCCTTATGCGGGCCATGCCTCCCCTGCCCCGCGGTGTGGCCCTCCTGCTCGCCTCCCCAGATTGAAAAGAGCTACCCCGGCGCGCGGATCACACCTTCGCGGAACACTCGCGCCGGGGCCGATCCTGTTCGATCACGGCAGCCACTATGGCGGCGGCACCCCCGACTCCCGCCAGGATGAGGATGGTATTTGGGTGATGCCGCTGCTGCTGTGCCGCCCTAACGGAATACGGCGTACGATTTCGAAAACACCGGCGGGAGGCACGACAGCCAGCACGTAGGGACGCTAAGGAAGTCATCCCCGCAGACGAGGCAACGCCAACGATCATTCGCAGGAAATCAGAAAAAGCTGTACAGCGTTCTTTTCTTATTCCCGAGTCACTTCAAACGCGCCAGGACGACTGTAACTGATTTTTGTGGTCCGGCGGAAACCACATCGGCCATTGCCGCAGCTCCGAGACAACAACGGCTTCCTGCGCCACGGCTACCGGCGGTCGACCAGACCGAGCGTGACACCGGCGACGATGACGGCGCCTCCCGCGAGCTGGGCCAACTGCACGGTCTCGCCGTTGATCACCACCGCGCCGAGCACCCCGAAGGCCGGGACAAGGTTGAGGATGTTGACGGCCACCGAGGGCTTCAACGCCTTGAGACCGTAGTTGTACAGCAGGAACCCGCCGATCGAGCAGCCGACGGCCAGGTAGACCAGCATCGCCGAACTGGCCAGACTCGGAACCGACCATTCGGAGACTTCCAGCAGCGAGGCGAGCACGAACCCCGCCGCGCCCGCGGTCATCTGGTGGTAGGTCGAGCTCAGGGGGTCCTGCCCGCTGCCCGAGCGTTTGGCCACGATGTTGTACACCGCCCAGACCACACCGCCGAGCAGCAGGAGCATGTCACCGGCCCAGCGCTGGTCGCCCCCCACATCGGCCCCGTTGCGCACGACCAGGTACACCCCGGCCATGGCCATAGCGACCGCACCCACCCGCAGCAGCGGAACGCGCACGCGAAACAGGACCACCTCAAGGAGCATGGTCATGAGCGGGTAGGAGGCGACGATCAGCGAAGCGTCGGAGGCGGTGGAGAGCTCCACCCCCACGTTCTCCAAGATGAAGTATGCCGTGATGCCAAGCAGGCCGCTCACCCACATCATCCGGCGCTGGCGCGGGTTCGGGCGCTCTACGGAGCGTCGCCGCGCCAGCACCCCGGTTAGTACGGCCAGCAACAGCGCGGCCAGTGTGAAGCGCACCGCGCCGATGGTGAGGGGGCCGACCTCGGCGAGTATCTCCTTGGTGACCGCGTAGGAACTGCTCCACAGCAGCGCCGCGCCCACGACGGCGCCGATGGCCAGGGCTCTGCCCCGGCCGCTTTGGGCGGCTGTGGCCGGGGCGGCACCGTCGCCACGGTCCACCTCGTTTCGCGTTGCCATAGCAACTACTCCCCTAAGGGCTGGACGATGAGCTGCGTACACCGAATTCGGCCGATCATTTGAACGCCTCACGAGAAAAAAAGCTAGCATTCACACGGCGATTAAGCCGTATAATTGAATTTAATTCGGCAGCAGCGAGAAAGTGGGAACGATGGACGAACTAGATGCGGCGCTACTGCGATTTCTCCAGGAGGATGGTCGGCGCACCAACCGCGACCTCGCCAGAGAGTTGGGAGTGGCGCCCTCCACCTGCCTGGAGCGGGTACGGTCGCTGCGCGAGCGCGGCATCTTGGTCGGCTTCCGCGGCGAGGTCGACCTGGCGGCGATGGGACGCGGGCTCCAGGCCGTCATCGCCGTGCGGGTACGGCCGCCCACGCGCAAGGTGATCGAGGACTTTCAAGCGTTCGTGGAGCGCATGCCCGAGGTCATCTCGGTGTTCGTGCTAACCGGCAGCGACGACTTCCTCCTCCACGTGGCGGTGCGCGACACCGACCATCTCCACGCCGTGGTCCTCGACGAGTTGACCAAACGCGAGGAACTCGCCGATGTCCGCACCTCCGTCGTCTATGGTCACCACCGGCGCACGATCATCACCCCCGGTTGAGCCCCGTCCTTCTGGGCGCCCCCGCGCAGGGCGGGAACACCGCCAGTGCCCGACTCGAGCGGCATGGTCAAATCGATGCGCTGGGTGCTCACGTTCACCGTGATGTTGGAGCCGGAAGCGCTCCCCGTAACACTGTCAGGTGTCCCGGGCTTTTCGTTGAGCCGTCCCAAAGCTCACGTGGGGTCGTCAGGAAGCAGGCGGAACGCCTTACGCAGGGCGAGCGAACGCACGTTTCGAAAGTCGCGCCGGTCGAGGCTCAACAGCGCGTCGGTCCGATACTCGGCGGCTAGGGCGACGTTGACACCGTCGGCGAGATCCAGCTCCAGGGCCGCGTAGCGCCGCTACACGGCTCGCGCAGTATCGAGGACGTCATTTCTCGTCTCCGGGACCTGGAAGCGCATGCAATGCACTTGGGCGAGGAGGTGGCCCAGCAGTTGGCTCCGCGCTTCGGAGCCGAACCGGGCCTTGGCCATGTGGTCCAGTTCCGCCAGAACCAGCCCGGAAACGATCACCATGCCGGCCTTCTCCAGCACGGACCGGCAGGCTGCCGCCTCAGGCGCGTTGCGATCGGAGGCGGCAATGACTCCTGAGGTGTCGGCGATGACGATCATGCGCCACGGCGCCCCTCAGCGATAGTCTCGGTGATCTCGTCACGGGTGACGGGCTCGCCACTCCCCTCGAAGATCGGCCAGTCGAGGGGAGCGTCCCAGACGCGATTCGCCATGGCGGCGAGATGCAGGCCTTCGCGAATGATCTCCGCTTCCGCTACGCCAGGACGCCGGGCGGCCTCCTTGATCAGGGCCAGGTCCTCGGGGGCTGCGTAGACATTGGTCCGCTGCATCGACATGTACCAATACAAACACATACACCCCTGGGTGCTTGAGCTTGGCGTATCGGCGCCGCGCGGAGGCAACCGCTCACCCCGGAGCCCTGCGGGGCGCGGTCCCGACAGCCCCGTCCACGGGCATGATGATAGCTCTGGTTCTCGATCTCGATACGCCGACTCCGCCCCTGTTCCCCCAGACGCTGAGGAGCGGCAGAGGATGTTCTCACCGCCACGCGGCGACGACATCCTCCGGGCCCCACACGAGATCGTCCGAGCCCAGACCGAGGCCGGGGGCTAGACCGGAACGCGACACCACGACCCGGCCCGTGCGGTCTGGGTCGACCCCTGGAACCTGGGCGAGGGAACGGTCGAGCCGCGACAGGTCGTGGTGGTCGAACGCGGACTCCAGCCACTTGATAGAGCCGGTGAACCGGATGTGTCGGGCGACCGGGGCGTGGTCGCCGCCCACTACGTCTACCTCCGGGTCGAATTTGCGGTTCCACCACCCGCCCACGGCCTCGACGTCCTCCCACGGCAGGTCTCCGGCCAGAGCGGCGAGGGCCAGTGCCTCACGCACCAGTGGTTCCACGGCCCGGCCACGCCAGGAATCCCATCGGCGCCGGATCAGGCGGACTGCGGCCTCCTTGCGCCCGCGGCGGACCAGCTCGTGGGCGGTGCGTAGCATCGCAAGGTAGCACCGCAGGTTGGAGTCCGCGACGCGGTAAAGCGCCGGCTTTCCCGGTTTGGTGGACAGAGGATGATCGACGGCGAGCACCTGCTTGTCCTCGACAAGGCGACGCAACAGCGGCGAGAGCACACCGGAGGGCAGCACCTCGGAGTTGCCGCCGGCAGTGGAAGCGATGTTGGTATACGTGCGGTCTCCGCCCCCCACTGCCTCCAGGATCGCCCGCGTCCGGTCCGGGGTGGGGAACTCCGCCATCAGGGTGGATTCAGCAACGCTGAACATCGGGGCCGCCGGGTCGTCGCACTCCGACTCAGCGAATTCCAACGCCGGTGTGCCGTACGGCCAGCGCGTCAGAATCCCAGGAAGCCCACCGCAGAGCAGGTGGGCGTCGAGGGCGTCGACGGCGTCCAGGCCGAGGGCCTGTCCGGTCTCGGCCGGGTTGAGCGGCCCCAGCACCAGATTGTCGGCCCGACCGTAGAACGGACGGTCGTATGAGGTGAGCCGTTCCATCATGTGGACGTCGCTGCCGAGCAGTAGCAGCAGGATCGGACGGTCACGCAGCAGCCGGTCCCACGCGGCCTGCAACGCGCCGTCGAATGTGTCGTCCTGCTCGGCGAGCCAGGGCAGCTCGTCGAGCACCACGACGCTGGGACGATCGGGCAGCACAGAGGCCATGACCCGGAACATGTCCGGCCACCCCCGGGGGGCCTGTTCGGGCAGCAGCTCAGCGGCGTTGGGGAGGGCGGAGTCCCGGAGAGCTCCCAGGAACTCCTGGAGCAACTCCACTGTCGAGGCCCCCTTGACGGCGGTGAAGAACACGTAGGGCGCCTCCGCTCGGTCGCAGAACTCCTGGACAAGGCGTGACTTGCCGACCTGCCGGCGCCCGCGCAGGGCCAGGGCGATCCCGGTTCCGGTCCGCGAGACCCGATTCAGGCGGTGACGCAGAAGCCCAAGCTCGACGGTGCGTCCGACGAAGTCCACCATCCCAACCCTCCAACTACGTATATAGTATCTACGTAGATACTATATACATAGTTAAAATCTGAGGGTTCTAGGGCCGCCATGACTCGAACAGTGACCTGCCCCTATGCCTGGCCGAACGCCGAGGGAGGTCACGACCCGAAAACCTTGCGCGGCGCCCCTGCAAGTTGGCGCCGCCATGACATACAAAAAGCCAGGCCAAAATGGCCTGGCTAAGGGAGCTCCCGCGACTGGATTCGAACCAGTAGCCTGCCGGTTAACAGCCGGCTGCTCTGCCGATTGAGCTACGCGGGATCGCGTTCCGGGAGGGCCGGTTGGGGGCCGGGCTCCGCGGCGACGTCCTCTAGAGTAGCGTACGTGACGGAGTGCTCGTGACAGGCTTTGCGCCGTGCCCCGAGTGAAACGGCTTCTCCGCCCTGGTTGCGGGGTAACGTGCTTCTCATAGGACCTTGGATTCACGCGCCCCTATGACGCCGGGAGGAACGCATGCGCCACCGGATCACATTCGCCGCCGGTCTGGCCGTCGGCTACGTCCTCGGCACCCGAGCAGGCCGTAACCGCTACGAACAACTCTCCCGCACCGTCCGCCGGATCGCCGAGAATCCGCGGGTACGCGAAACCGCCCACGTGGTCGGCGACCGGCTCAACAACGCGGGCAGCACGATCTACGACAAGACCACCGAACGGCTGCCCGTGTCGTCAATGCGGGACTTCCTGGCCCGCCCCACCGCTGAGGAGAACGTCGTGCTCGACCAGGTCGACGGCCATTCCCTCGACGAGCAGGAGCGCTGACCAGCAGCCGTGGCACGCCTGCGATGGCCGCGCCGCAACCGCCTGCCCCAGGAGGTCAAGGCGCGGCTGCACACCGCGCCGGGCGAGCGCGTGTTGGCCCACGCACCGGCCGAGGAGGGCACGGCCGTGGCCACCACGCGCGCCCTGCACCTGCCCGGCGGTGCATCCGTACCGTGGGAAGACATCGACAGCGCCCGCTGGGAGAGCGACGGGCTCGTCCTCGTCGAAGCCGACGGCACCAAGCACCTCATCGCCCTGGCCGCACCGGGCCCGCTGGCCGAGGCCGTGTTCGACCGGGTCAACGCCACCATCCTGGTAAGCCACTACGTGACGCTCACCGAGGACGCGGAGGGCACCAAGGGCTTGCGTCTCATAGCGCGCCGCCCGCCCGGCGGCGACGAGGTCACCTGGCGGGTACGCTACGACGACGGCGTCGACCCCGCCGACCCGGCCGTGCGTGACCACGCGCAGCGCTGGCTGGCTCTGCTGCGCGAACAGACCGGCGTGTGACCGCCGCAACCGCCGCTCATCACGGCCCCGACCGGGCTACCGGCCGCCACGCCCCCACACCCGCCGCTGGAGGGCGACGGCCGCCGCCCCCGGTGCGCTCCTGCGAAAACGTCGCGGCAGGGACGAACGGCCGCCGCGCGTGACGGCGCGGCCGGAATTAAGCCTCCTGGTGCGGCGGTCCGTGGCGGGAACCGTCAGGGGTGGCACCAATACTGGGGGCTATGACGACATGGGAGACATTCGCCGCTGCGGCGCCCGACCTCGCCGCGGCCGTACGGGCGCGCTTCGAGGCCCACACCCACCACGTGCTCGCCACGCTACGTAAAGACGGCTCGCCGCGGGTCAGCGGCACCGAGGTCACCTTCAAGGGCGCCGACCTGACCATCGGCTCCATGCCCGAGGCGGTGAAGGCACACGACCTCCAGCGCGACGGTCGCTACGCGCTGCACGCCAACCCCGGTGACGCCGACATGAGCGAGGGCGACGCCAAGATCTCGGGGCGGGCCGTGGAGGTCACCGACGAAGCGGCCCTGGAGGCCGCCCGCGAGCCCGGGCAGCCGGCGGGGCCGTTCCACCTGTTCCGAATGCTCATCGGTGACGTAGTGCTGACCAGGGTGGCCAACGATCGGCTCGTGATCGAGCACTGGCGCCCGGGCCAGGAGGTGCGCCGCACCGAGCGGACCTGACCCGCGCGCCCGGGGTATCCGCGCCCCGGGAGGAGAGGCTCAGTCTCCCTGCTGTTCCTCCTCCTTGGGGCGCAGCGAGTCGGCCATGGCCGCGACCAACTGGGCTTGGGGGTCCATGTCGAGGTTCCACATCATCAGCCCGCCGAGGTTGTTCTCGACGACGTAGCGCCCCTTCATCCGCACGATCCGGGGAGTGTCGTAGGACCACCACTCGTCGCCGTCGTAGATCCAGTACGAGCCGTTGACGGGGTCTAGGAAGCGGTGTCCCTCCTGCTCGCGGTCGAGCACAACGTAGGCGTCGGTGGTGTCGCCGTAGCCGCCCTCAGCCCCGCCCTCAGCCGAGGCGTAGCGGCCAAAGCCCTGCGGGTCGACGCCGGCCCAGCCGCGGCCGAAACCGGGAAAGCCCACCACGAGCTTGTGGGCGGGCAGCCCGTAC
Organism: Salinactinospora qingdaonensis; assembly: GCF_039539445.1. Lineage (NCBI taxonomy): Bacteria > Bacillati > Actinomycetota > Actinomycetes > Streptosporangiales > Nocardiopsidaceae > Salinactinospora > Salinactinospora qingdaonensis. Next base: position 43,297 of record NZ_BAABDD010000014.1, on the reverse strand, counting down.
TCCAGGTACCGACGCACCGTCTGGTGGACGCTCTTGCTCGGCGGGCCGCTGGGGGCGTCCTCAGGCGCGTAGAGCTGCGAGTGCGGGCTGGTGACGTCGCTCCAGGCGCCGGTGAAGTCGTAGCCCTGGACGGTGACGAAGTCGGCGATGTCGAAGATCTGGGGCTCGTAGCTGTCGCGCATCACCTGCTCCTCGTGCGACACCGACACCGTCAGCTCGTACTTGCGGTCGGTCTCGTTCTCCAGCTCGTCGAGTTGGCGCCGGAACTCCTCGACCAACAGCGTGAAGTTGCGCTTGTCGTCAGGGCTGGTGATGTTGTCGGCGCGGCCTCCGCCGCCGGGCCACTCCCAGTCGAGGTCGATGCCGTCGAAGATCCCCGCTGCCACGCCGTCGCCGCCTTGGGGCTCGGCGTCGGTGCGGGGAAGGTCACCGCGGAGCCACAGGTCGACGCAGGAACTGACGAACGCGCGGCGCGACTCCTCGGTGCGGGCGGCGGTGGAGAAGTGGGTCGACCAGTTCCATCCGCCCAGGGAGATGCTGGTCCTGAGGTGGGGGTGTTTGCTCTTGAGCTTGCGAAGCTGGTTGAGGCTGCCGGCCAGGGGCTGGGTGTACTCGTCGGCCCTGCCGTCGACGCTGTTGGCGGCATCGTAGCGGCGCTGGTAGATCTGCCACGCCTGGGAGGCCTCGGAGGGAGGTGGGATGTGGCAGCGACCGTTCTCGCTGACGTCGCCGAAGGCCCACATGAGGTGGGTCAGGTCGGCGGCGGCGCCGGAGTCGTCGACGTCGTTGATGGTGTAGTCGCGGTTGGCGGTGTTCCAGTCGGCGAAGTAGGCGACACGGCGACGCGGTGACTCCTGCCACGGCGCCGTACCGTCGATAATCACCATGAACGCGCTGAAGAACACGGCACCGAGGGTCACGGCCACAACGATGCCCAGGAGTGCGTTCGTGGGCCGGGAGCCGCCGAAGGCCCCCCGGCTGCGCTGGTGGGTTGACATCACCTAGCAAAGTAGCCGGGCCACACCAGGCAGCACACCCTATTTGGGACCCTCCTGGCCAGAAAGGCCGATATCGGTCGTTCCGGAACTTGAGAGCTGCCCGGAGCGTTGATCACCCAGCCCGATGCGTGTCGCAGCGGCAAGGTTACTCTAGATAGTCACCCAGACGCCGTACCCGCGACGGGTGGCGCAGTTTGGCCAGCGTCTTGGCTTCGATCTGGCGAATGCGCTCGCGGGTGACGCCGAACTCCTGCCCGACTTCCTCCAGAGTGTGGGGATGGCCGTCAGCCAGGCCGAATCTGAGGCGGATAATGCGCTGCTCGCGTTCGGGGAGCGCGTCGAGCAGCCCGCCAAGCTGCTCTTGCAGCATGAGGAAGGAAGCGGCCTCCACCGGCACGACGGCGTCAGAGTCCTCGATGAGATCCCCGAAATCGGATTCCTCCTCACCGACGGGGGTGTGCAGCGACACCGGTTCCTGGGCGAAGCGCTGGACCTCCTGGACACGCTCCTGGTCAAGGCCGGTTTCGCGCGACAGTTCCTCGGGAGTGGGGTCACGCCCCAGCTCTTGGTGCATCCGCCGACGCACCCGCATGACCTTGTTGATGGTCTCGACCATGTGCACCGGGATGCGGATGGTGCGCGCCTGGTCGGCGATGGCGCGGGTGATGGCCTGGCGAATCCACCACGTGGCGTAGGTGGAGAACTTGTAGCCCTTGGTGTAGTCGAACTTCTCCACCGCACGGATCAGCCCGAGGTTGCCCTCCTGGATGAGATCGAGGAAGAGCATGCCGCGCCCGGTGTAGCGCTTGGCGACGGAGACGACGAGGCGCAGATTGGCCTCAGTCAGGCGTTCCTTGGCCCGCTCGCCTTCTTCGGCCAGGTATTGCAGGTCGTCGAGGAGCTGGACGCGCTCAGCGGCGTCGGTGGGCAGCGGCGGCACCGAGGGCGGGGGCGCGTCCGGGCGCTGCGCGTGACACAGCTTGTGTCGCGCGTAGAGACCCACCTCGATCGTCTTGGCGAGCTCCACTTCCTCTGCTGCCGTCAACAGCGCGACACGGCCGATCTCGCGCAGGTAGACCCGGACGAGGTCGCCGGCGGGAGCCTGCGGCTCAGGCTCCAAGGTCTCGACGTCGTCGAGCGTGGGATCGAGCACGTCGATCCCCTGTCGGGCTAAGTCACGCAGGACATCGTCCAACGCCTCGGCCGGAGCTTCCAGCCGTTCGAGGACAGCGGCGACGTCGCCGACAGTGATCGGACCACCGGCGCGGGCACCCGCAATGGAATCCACCACCTGCCGTACCGGTGGTATCTCGCTGGACAGTGCCGAAACAGCCACGATTACAGTGTGCCCGCTCATACAGCACTACAGAGAGATCTATTTTTGTCACTGTTGTGTTAGGTACTACCTGAGGCCCGCTCTCTCATCAAGCGTTTTTGCTGCTCAACAGCCATGAGATCGGCAAATACACGTTGATATTCGTCGGCTTGGGCGACTGGATCGAGCCGGCCGAGGCGTGACTTGAGGTTTGCGACCTGGCGATTGATGGAATGAATTTTAATTGTGCTTAGAATTTCTTTTGCATAGTGCTCGTCGAGTTCGCCATAGACCTCGACGGGTTCCACCGCTAGCCGGGTGACGAAGTCGCGCTGGGCGTCGTTGGGTGCGGCCTCACGCAGCGTAGCCGCCCACCGTTGGGCGTCGGTGACCGGACCGACCCCGCCTTGGGCCATGATCAGTTCGTGGATGGCGCGGTGCTGGACGACAGCGAAGGCGTCGGCGTCGAGCGCGTCGAAGTCGGCGGCCAAGGTCGGGTACTGCACCGCGATCTTGAGGGCTTGCCGCTCGCGCCGCACGGCCGGGTCGGCTAGGTCGTAAGAGGGGCTCTCCTCGGAGCGCTGCGCGGGCTCGGAGCGCTGGCCCTGGTCGCGTCCGCGACCGCCGGCGGCGATGCGGTTGACGCGGCGCAGCACGAAGTCCTCGTCCATGATGCCCAGCCAGCGGTCCAGGCTCACCCCGTAGAGTTTGCGCACGCCAGCGTTGCGGATGCTGGCGACGATGGGGGCCGCGCTGTCGAGGGCGGCCATGCGGCCTTCGGGGGTGTCGAGGTCGTGGCCTTCGATGACGTTGCGGATCATGAACTCGTAGAGGGGTTTACGGGCCTCGACCAGTTCGCGCACCGCACCGTCACCCTGCTGCACGCGCAGGTCGCACGGGTCGAGCCCATCGGGCTGGACGGCGACGAACGTTTCGGCGGCGAACCCGTGCTCCTCGGCAAAGGCGCGGATGGCGGCTTTACGGCCGGCGTTGTCGCCGTCGAAGGTGAACACCACTGCGCCACCGAACTCCGAACGGCCCAGCAGCATGCGACGCAGGATCTTGAGGTGGTCGGAACCGAACGAGGTGCCACAAGTGGCTACGGCTGTGGTGACACCGGCCAGGTGACAGGCCATGACGTCGGTGTAGCCCTCGACCACGACCGCTTGGCGGTCGCGGGCGATGTCGCGCTTGGCCAGGTCGAGACCGTAGAGCAGGTGGCCCTTTTTGAAGATGGGGGTTTCTTGGGTGTTGAGGTACTTGGGGCCGTCGCCGTCGGGGTCGAGCTTGCGCGCACCGAAGCCTACGATCTCGCCGGTGACTTCGCGTACCGGCCACATGAGCCGGTTGCGGAACTTGTCGTAGGGGCCGCGCCGGCCTTGGCTGGCTAGCCCCGCGAGGATGATCTCCTCGTCGGTGAAGCCCTTCTGGCGCAGGTGGGTGGTGAGCGGTTCCCAACCTGGCGGTGCGCAGCCGACCCCGAAGTACTCGGCGTCAGCGCGGGTGAAGCCGCGTTCGCTGAGGAACCGGCGCGCCTCTTGGGCGGGCGGGGCCAGCAGGTATTCGGCGTAGAACTGCGCAGCCACCCGGTGGGCCTCGACCAGACGCTGACGCTGGCCCTGCTCGTTGCGCGGCACATAGCCGCCCTGCTCGTAGCGCAATTGGATGCCGGCGCGCCCCGCCAACGTCTCGATGGCCTCGACGAAGCTGAGGTGCTCGATCTTTTGCACGAAGGCGATGACGTCGCCGCCCTCAGCGCAGCCAAAGCAGTAGAAGAGGCCACGGCTGGGGGTGACGTTGAACGACGGCGACTTCTCGTCGTGGAAGGGGCACAGCCCTTTCAGAGAGCCACCGCCGGCGTTGCGCAGTTGGAGGTACTCCCCCACCACGTCGGCGATGGGGGAGCGCTCGCGTACCAGTGCGATGTCTTCGTCTCGAATCCGGCCTGCCACGGTCACTTACCCTACGCCGCACTGGAGCCGGTTGGGGCGCGGCGGGCAATGGTGTGGATGGTGCCCGTGCCCGCCGGGAGGGGAAGGGAAGCGGGCACGGGCACCGAGGGGAGGTCACTGGCGAGATGGAGGGGTCGCCAGTTCGGGGTGGTCGGTGTCGTCGGTGTCGGATGTGGCCGGCGTTCCGGTGGGTTCGGGCGGCGGGGTGCCGGTGCGGCGCAGCCCGATGAGGGGCCGTCCCGCGCCGATGCGGTTCTTGTTGTAGATGTCGAAGGCCACCGCGGCGAGCAGCACCAGCCCTTTGATGGTCTGTTGCCAATCCACGCCCAGGCCGATGAGCGACATGCCGTTGTTCATCACGCCCATGACGAACGCTCCCACGACGGCGCCGATGACGGTGCCCACGCCGCCGGTGGCCGAGGCCCCGCCGATGAAGGCCGCGGCGATCGCGTCGAGCTCGAACATGGTGCCGGCCTTGGGGGTGGCCGCGTTGAGCCGAGCCATGAAGACGAGACCCGCCAGGGCCGACAGGGAGCCCATGGACACAAAAACCCAGAAGGTCGTGCGCTTGGTCTTGACGCCCGACAGCATCGCGGCCTTCTCGTTGCCGCCGACCGCGTAGACGTGGCGGCCCGCCGTGGTGGAGTTCATCGTGAAGGAGAACACCACGATGAGCCCGATAAGCAGCACCCCGATGATGGGGATGCCGTTGTACAGCGCCAAAACGAGAGTGAAGACGTTGACCACGACCGCGGTGGCCACCACCTTGGTGATGAACAGGTTGAACGAGCTGACCGGCAGCCCGTAGCGCAGGCCGCGGGCGCGCGAACGCCACTGGCTCCAGACGATGGCCGCCGAGGCGGCGATGCCCATCACCAGTGTGAGCACGTGGACGGAAGCGTTGGTGAGGTCGGGCAGGTAGCCGGTGCCGATGGCGCGCAGCCCGTCGGGCAGCGGACCGATGGACTCCCCGCCCAGCACGATCATGGTGGCGCCGCGGAACACCAGCATGCCGGCCAGCGTCACGATGAACGCGGGGATGCGCACGTAGGCGATCCAAAAGCCCTGCCAGGCGCCGATGAGGGCGCCCAGTCCCAGGGCCAGCACTACGACCACCGGCGTGGGCAGTCCCCAGGAGGTGAGCATCACCGCCGACACCGCGCCCACGAAGGCGACGACCGAGCCCACCGACAGGTCGATGTGGCCGGTGATGATCACCAGCATCATCCCGATCGCCAAGATCAGGATGTAGCTGTTTTGCAGGATGAGGTTGGTGATGTTGAGCGGCTGCAACAGCAGACCGCCGGTGAGGATCTCGAACAGGATGACGATGATCGCGAGGGCCATCACCATCCCGTACTGTCTGGCGTTATTTCTCAGCAGGTCACGCAGGGCAGTCATGGGGCCTCAGGCATTCGTCAGTGTCATGAGCTTCATCAGGGACTCCTGGGTGGCGTGCTCGCGATCCAGCTCGCCGGTGATGCGGCCCTCGCACATCGCGTACACCCGGTCGCACATGCCCAGCAGCTCGGGTAGCTCGGAGGAGATGAACAGCACACTCTTGCCTTGGGCAACGAGGCGCTGGATGATCAGGTAGATCTCGTACTTGGCGCCGACGTCGATACCGCGGGTGGGCTCGTCGAGGATGAGCAGCTCGGGGTCGGTGAACATCCACTTGGCGAGAACGATCTTTTGCTGATTGCCGCCGCTGAGGTCGCCGGCGGTCTGGAGGATGTCGCGACTCTTGACGCGCATCTGCTCGTGCAGCTCTTCGGCGGCGACGACCTCGCGGGCCGGGTTGATGACCCCGCGGCGGCTGACGCGGTCCAGCCCGGCCAGCGTTATGTTGCGGCGCAGGTCGGTATCGAGGATGAGCCCCTGCTCCTTGCGGTCTTCGGGGACGTAGGCGATACCGGCGGCGATGGCGTCGTCCACGCCGTTGAGCTGGACGCGGTGACCGTCCTTGTGCAGGGTCCCGGAGACGTAGCGGCCGTAGGAGCGCCCGAACAGGCTCATGGCGAATTCGGTGCGCCCGGCCCCCATCAGACCGGCGATGCCGACGATCTCGCCGCGGCGCACCTGGAGTCCGGCGCCGTCGACGACTCGGCGCTCGGCCTGGGTGGGGTGGTCGACGGTCCAGTCGCGCACCTCGAAGCGGACCTCGCCGATGTCGGGCTCGCGTTCGGGGTAGCGCTGGTCGAGATCGCGCCCGACCATGCCGCGGATGATGCGGTCCTCGGTGATCTCGCCTTCGGAGGGGCGCAGCGTCTCGATCGTGCGGCCGTCGCGCAGGATGGTGATGGCGTCGGCGACCTGGATGATCTCGTTGAGTTTGTGGGAGATCAGGATCGAGGTGATGCCTTGGTCGTTGAGTTCGCGCAGCAGCCGCAGCAGGTTGGCGCTGTCGCGTTCGTTGAGCGCCGAGGTGGGCTCGTCCAGGATCAGCAGTCGCACGTCTTTGGACAGCGCCTTGACGATCTCGACGAGCTGGCGGTGGCCCACCCCCAGTGCTGAGACCGGGGTCGTGGGGTCCTCGGCGAGGCCCACCCGATCGAGTAGGTGCTTGGCCTCACCGATGGTGCGGCCCCAGTCGAGGACACCGCCGCGCCGGGTGCGCTCGTTGCCCAAGAAGATGTTCTCGGCGATGGACAGTTGCGGGATGAGCGCGAGCTCCTGGTGGATGATCGCGATCCCGGCCGCCTCGCTGTCGCTGATGTCGCGGAAGGCGCGGGTCTGGCCGTCCATGAGGATGTCGCCGCCGTAGGCGCCGTACGGGTAGATCCCGCTGAGCACCTTCATCAGGGTCGACTTGCCGGCCCCGTTTTCGCCTATCAGGGCGTGGATCTCGCCGCGCGTGACCGTCAGGTCCACGTTCTCCAGCGCCATGACGCCGGGGAAGGCCTTACTGATCCCGCGCATCTGGAGGATGGTGTCGGCCATGCCGCCTCCTCGGTCGGTGGGAGTGGGGCCCGCGCGGACGCGGGCCCCTACTGGTCAGCCGGTGAGTTCGTCCTTGGTGTAGTAGCCGCTGTCGATGAGGATCTCCTCGTAGTTCTCCTGGTCGACCGAGACCGGTTCGAGCAGGTAGGAGGGCACGACCTTGACGCCGTTGTCATAGCTTTCGGTGTCGTTGACCTCGGGCTCCTCCTCGTTGAGCACAGCGTCGACCATGTTCACCGCGACCTCGGCGAGCTCGCGGGTGTCCTTGAAGACGGTCTGGGTCTGCTCGCCGGCGATGATCGACTTGATGGAGGCGGTTTCGGCGTCCTGACCGGTGATCACCGGCATCGGCTTGTCCTCGGTGCCGTAGCCCACGCCCTTGAGCGAGGAGATGATGCCGATGCTGATGCCGTCGTAGGGCGAGAGCACGGCGTCGATGGTGTCCTCGCTGTAGTGGGCGCTGAGCAGGTTGTCCATGCGCGACTGGGCTTTTGCGCCGTCCCAGCGCAGCGTGGAGATCTGGTCCATCGTGGTCTGGCCGCTGCGCACCTCGAGGGTGCCGTCGTCGATGTAGGGCTGGAGCACCGACATGGCGCCGTCGTAGAAGAAGTAGGCGTTGTTGTCGTCGGGTGAGCCGCCGAACAGCTCGATGGTGAAAGGCCCCTCTTCCTCGGGCAGGTTGAGGGCCTGCTCGATGTAGGTGGCCTGCAACACGCCCACCTGGAAGTTGTCGAAGGTGGCGTAGTAGTCGACGTGCTCGGTGCCGCGGATCAGCCGGTCGTAGGAGATGACGGGGATGTCGGAGTCGCCGGCCTTTTGCAGCACCTCGGTGAGGGCCTCGCCGTCAATGGGGGCCACGACGAGCGCGTCGACGCCCTTGGTGATCATGTTCTCGATCTGGGCGATCTGGTTCTCCACGACGTCTTCGCCGTACTGTAGGTCGGCGCCATAGCCCAGCTCCTCGAACTGCTTGACCATGTTGGAGCCGTCGTTGACCCAGCGTTCGGAGGACTTGGTGGGCATAGCGATGCCTACGGTTCCGCTCTCGCCCTCGGGGGCGGCGGCGTCACCGACGGCGCAGCCCGACAGCAGCAGCGCGGCGCTGCCCACGGCCGCGCCCAGGAGTTTCAATGGGGTTCGCATGGGTGTTCTCACAATCGATTGCGGAAAGAGGGCGCGGGATGTCTCCCGCGCCCGGGAAACGGCGGGGGATTCACAGCGGGGTCACGACGAAGCCGTAGTGGCGAGTTCGATGACGGTCCACGACACCGGCGGCAGGCTCAGCCGCAGTCGACCGTCGGCGAGTTCGGCGTCGTCGCGGGAGCGCGGAGCGACCCGGTCGGGTTCCGCTGCGGTGTTGCGCACGTAGGGGTCGGGGTCGGACAGGGTGCGGCACGCGGTGACGCGCTGGGCGCCGAGTGCGCGGGTGTCGACGTCGAACTGGACCGTCTCCTCGGTGGAGCGATTCACGACGAACACGGCGGCCTGGCCGGCCGGGGCATCGTAGGTGGCGACGGCGTCGACGACCGGAACCTCGCCGTGGCGTCCGGTCTCGTAGGTGGGGGACTGCGCCTCGACGCGCAGCACCTCGCCCTTGGCGGTCCTGGCGGTCTCGGCGAAGGGGTGGAAGGTGGTCTGGCGCCAGGCCGGGCCGCCGGGCTCGGCCATGATGGGGGCGATGACGTTGACCAACTGGGCTTGGCAGGCGGCGGTGACGCGGTCGCTGTGGCGCAGCAGGGAGATGAGCATGTTGCCCACGACCACGGCGTCGGCGAGGTGGTAGTGGTCCTCCAGCAGCCGCGGAGCCACTGGCCAGTCGGTGGGCGGGCCGGCGGCTTGAAACCGGCTCAGGTACCACACGTTCCACTCGTCGAAGGAGAGCATGATCCGTTTGGTGGCGCCGCGCTTGGCGCGCACGTAGTCGGCGGTGGCCACCACCGAGTCGATGAAGTGGTCCATGTCGACGGCCGAGGCCAGGAAGCTGCGCAGGTCGCCGTCGTACTCTTCGTAGTAGGCGTGTAGCGAGATGAAGTCGACCTCGTCGTAGGCCTCCTCCAGCACCGTGGCTTCCCACTCGCCGAAGGTGGGCATCTGCGAGCCGGAGCTGCCGCAGGCGACCAACTCCAGGCCGGGCTCGGTCATGCGCATGGCCCGGGCGGTCTGCACGGCGAGCCGCCCGTACTCGCGAGCGCTCATGTGGCCGAGCTGCCAGGGGCCGTCCATCTCGTTGCCCAGGCACCACAGCTTGATGTCGTGGGGCTCGACGCTGCCGTTGGCCGCGCGCATGTCCGACAGCCGGGTACCGCCGGGGTGGTTGGCGTACTCCAGCACGTCCAGCGCCTCGGCGACCCCGCGGGTGCCCAGGTTGACGGCCATCATGGGCTCCACCTCGGCCTTGCGTGCCCAGCGCATGAACTCGTCGAGGCCCACCTCGTTGGTCTCGGTGCTGTGCCAGGCCAAATCGCGGCGGACCGGCCGGTTCTCGCAGGGGCCCACCCCGTCTTCCCAGCGGTAGCCGGAGACGAAGTTGCCGCCGGGGTAGCGGACCATGGTGACGCCCATTTCGCGGGTGAGGTCGAGGACGTCGGTGCGGAAGCCGTCCTTGTCGGCGCTGGGGTGATCGGGTTCGTAGATCCCGGTGTAGACCGCCCGGCCCAGGTGCTCGACGAAACTGCCGAATGTGCGGCGGTTGACGGGAGCGATCCGAAACGCGGGATCGAGGGTGACAGCGGCGGTGAGCACGGTGCGGTTCTCCTCCTGGGATGGCGGGTGGTGCTGCCCCGGACGCCCCGGGGCAGCACCGGTTCATGTGAACGGGTCAGGTGTCGAGTTGGGGCCAGCCGTCGGCGGTCCATTGCAGGGTCTCGATGTTGAGACGGAAGCCGCCGTCGGAGCCGTAGGAGTGGTAGGCGATGTAGGGGCCAGAGACTGACTGGCCGCCCGAGCCGACCTCGTCGCCACGCTCGGCGAGCAACACCGTGCCGCCGCCGTTGAGCATGGACCGACCGTCGCGGTCGACGTAGGGGCCGGTCACCGAGCGAGAACGGCCCACGGCGATCTTGTAGTCGCTGTCAGCGCCCTGACAGCAGTGGTCGAAAGAGACGAAGAGGTAGTACCAGCCGTTGCGGCGCACGATGTGGGGCGCCTCGATGGCGTTGGGAGGTTGCTGACGGTCGGCGATGTGCAGCGGTTCGGACTGGCCGGGGGCGGGTTTGCCGCTGGGCCACTCCAGTTGCAGCATGCGGATGCCGCTCCAGAAGGAGCCGAACGCCAGCCAGGGGGTGCCGTTAGCGTCCTCGACGACCCCGGGGTCAATGGCGTTGTAGTTGTCGCTGGTAAACGACTCGGTGACCATGCCGCGGTCGACCCAGTGGTAGTCAGGGTGGTCGGGGTCGAGAGTGGTGTTGGTGGCCAGGCCGATGACCGAACGGTTGGAGCCAAAGGTCGAGGCGGCGTAGTACAGGTAGTAGGTGCCGTCGTTGTAGTGGACTTCGGGGGCCCACAGGTTGCTGACGCCGGGGACCTCTTGGGAGAGCCACGCCGGTTTGGCGTCGAAGACGGTGCCGGCGCTGCGCCAGAACCGGCCGGTGCGCGAGGAGCGGATCTGGATAGTGCCGTCGGCCACATTGCCGTCGCCAGTGGAGAAGACGTACCAGTCGTCGCCGTTGGTGCCGTGGACCAAGGCGGGGTCGTGGGCGGTCAGGTCCCCGTAGAGCCACAGCCGGTCGGCTGAGGCGGCGGGTGCCATGGCGAGTAGGGTTAACACGGCCACAGCCGCGGTGACAGTGGAGCGCACAAGCCCTCGCATGTCGGTGGTTCCTTCCAGTTGGGGGATGTGAGTCGCGGCGACTTACTTGAGGCCAGCGTCGGTCACGCCACGAACAACCTGACGCTGGAAAATGAGGAAGACGATGATGAGCGGCAGCGCACCAAGGACGGCGGCGGCCATGTTCTGGGCGTACTGGATGCCGTAGGCGCCTTGGACGGTGCCCAGCCCCACCGGGACAGTCATCAGTGCCGGGTCGGTGGTGGCCACGAACGGCCACAGGAAGTTGTTCCAGGCTTGGACGAAGGTGAAGATGCCGACCGCGGCCAGGATCGGGGTGGACATGGGGACGACGACGCTCCACAGCACCCGCAGGTGACCAGCACCGTCCAGGCGGGCGGCCTCCTCGTAGTCGCGCGGGATGTTGTCGAAGAACCGCTTGAGGATGAAGATCATGACCGGGGCCACCACCTGCGGCAGCGCCACGCCCCAGTAGGTGTCGACCAGGCCCAGCGCGGTCATCTCGTCGAACAGCGGAACGATGAGGACCTGCGGCGGCACCAGGATGCCGGCGATGAACAGCGCGAACAGCCAGGAACGCCCGGGAAAGTCGGTCTTGGAGAAGGCGTAAGCGGCCATGACGCAGGTGATCAGGGTGAGTGCGGTGACCACGAGCGAGATGATGGTGCTGTTAAGCAGCCACTGCTGCAAGTCACCACGGGCGATGACCGACCGGTAGGCCTCCAGTGTGGGTTCGATGGGCAACCAGCGGATCGGCACGGCGGTGGTCTCGCCCTCGGGTTTGAGCGAGGTGAGCACCGCCCACACGAGGGGCAGCAGCCACAACAGGGCCAGCACAAGCGCCGAGACGGTGACGGCCACGCCGCCGGGAGTGACGCGCAGCCGGCGACGCTCGGGCCGACCGGGCGCGGTGCGGACGGGAGACGAGGGGGACGTGACGGCGCTCATGCCGCATCCCCCTTCCGGGAGAACAGCCGGAACTGGATAATCGAAGCGATAATGATCACCGCGAAGAACAAGTAGGAGATCGCAGAGGCGTAGCCGATACGCAGCCCGGTGAAGCCCGTGTCGAAGATGTAGCCGATGATGGGTCGGGCAGCGTAGTTGGGGCCACCTGAGCCGTTCGTCATGAGGTAGGCCTGGTCGAACAGCTTGAGTGAGGCCACCATCTGCAACATCACGATCAACGTGGTGGTGCGGCGCAGCAGCGGCAGCGTGATGCGGGTGAGACGCTGCCACGGGCTGGCGCCGTCGATGGCGGCGGCCTCGTAGAGGTGGGCGGGGATGCCCTGTAGCGCGGCGAGGTAGAGCAAGAAGTTGAAACCGACGGTCCACCACACGGTGGTGATGACCACCGACAACAGGACAACGTTCTCGTCACCGAGCCAGCCCACTTGGGACAGGCCCACCGACTGCAACAGGCCGTTGATCATGCCGAAGCCGGGCTGGTACAGCCAGACCCAGATCAGGGTCACCACGGCCACCGGCAGCAGGAACGGGGCGAAGAAGGAGAAGCGCAGGAACCAGCCCAGGCGGGTGGCCCGGTTGGTCAGCAGCGCCATCCCCAATGCGATGAGCACCAGCAGCGGGACGCTCATGGCTGTGAACAGCAGCGTGACCCACAGTGACTGCCACACGGCCGGGTCGGTGAGCATCTCACGCCAGTTGGCCAGGCCGACGAAGGAGACGTCGGTGCTGGCGAGGCTGCGGTCGGTGAAGCTGGTCCACAGTCCGGCCAGCATCGGCCAGACGAGGAAAACGGCGAACAGCACCGTGAAGGGCATGACGAACCACAGGCCGGCCCACGAGGTGCTACGGCGGCGGGTACGGCCGGAGGTATCGGTCGCGGCGGTGGGTGCTCTGCCCTGGTTGACGGTAGCGGCGGGTGCGGTCATAGCAGGCTCCAGAGAAGACGGGGGATGGCCCGGGTCACACCGGCTCCGGGGTGTTGATGAGCTTGCGGGCGGCCCGCTTGAACCGCTCGAGTGCTTCCTCTGGCGTGACCGAACCGTTGTGCACGCCGGCGAAGACCGAGTTGGCCTCGTTTTGCAGTTGGGCGGCCGAGCCGCTGAACCATGCCTGCGGGTCGTACTGCACCTTTTCGGCGGCCTCGCGGTAGTTGACCTGGGGCTTGAGCTCGTTGTACTGCGCACTCTCGGTCACCGGCAGGTAGGCGGGCACGTGCCCGCCTTTGGCCCAGGTGATGCTGTTTTTGAGCATCCAGGCCGCGTACTCCACGGCCGCGCGCACCGCGGCGTCGTTAGGGGTCCTGCGGTGGGGCAGCACGAAGGCGTGGGAGTCGCCCTGGCCCAGCGCCTCGCCGTAGATGCCGGGAAACGGCTGCATCCCGAAGTTCATGCCGGCGTCTTGGAACGTGGTGATCTCCCAGTTACCGGCGAACATCAGCCCCGCGATCTCGTTTTGGAAATTGGCGGGGGTGCCGGGCGCGTCGGAGACCTCAGGTGCCAGCCCCTCCTGGCAGATGCGGCGCAGCAGGTCGAGGACGCGCAGCGCCTTGTCGTCGTCGATGCCCAACTCGCCGTCGAAAGTCATCTCCCCGCCGAGTTGGCGATACAGCGACCAGAACTGCCGCCAGGCGCCAGTGGTGTCCATCGCGATCCCGTACTGGCCGGTGACGTCTTTGACCGCGGCCAGCAGGTCGATGAACTCCTCCTCGCTGGTGGGCTGGATCAGCTCACCATCAGCGTCGAGGACGCCCGCGCTGTCACAGATGTCGCGGTTGAAGTAGGTGACGACGAGGTGGGTGTCGAGCGGGATGGCGTAGAGCTGGCCGTCGACCACGCATTTGTCCCAAATGTTGGGCAGCACGTCGTTCTCGGTGACACCGAACTCGGCGAGCACGTCGACCGGAACCGGGTCGATCAGCGTGCCCGGCCCCATGCCGCGCAACCGCGACAGGTGCAATGTAGCGATATCAAAGGCGCGTCCCCCGGCTGCGCCCATCGTGAACTTGGTGTAGAAGGGGTTGCCCCACAGGTAGGTCGTAGGACGGAAGTCGATCCCGGGATGCTCGCTTCGGTAGGCGTCGTGCATCTGGACCATGCGGGCGCCATCGCCACCGGTGAACAAGTTCCACTGGCGGACCGGAGTGCGGCTATCGAGGGCGGTGGTGGCGGGCCCGCAGCCGGCGAGGCTGAGCCCGGCCGCCGCGAGGCCCCCCATCAGGAAGGAACGGCGTCCAATTCCGACTGGTCGGTATGGTGTGGGTGTGGGATGTATGCGCATTGGCGCCTCCTCGGTCATTGGCGCCGCCGTCACGGCCGTCCCCAGCGACCGCGGGGCGGGGCGAGGCGCCTCCACAGAGGCACCCGGACACGCTGAGTGCGGACCCCATGCCCCGTGAAGGGCCCGCACTGTCGGGTTTTAGACCTGGTAGAACTCGATGCCGACCATCTCGCAGAAAACCTGCCAGTCAGCGGCGACGTGGCCGAGGTTCATGACCATGTGGTGGGTACCGCCGGCGCGTAGCCAACCGTCCATGCACGTGCGAACGCCCGAGGCCGGTCGGAACTGGCCATAGGGCATCTCCAGGGCAGGCAGCTCTTGGGAGTCCAGTACCTCGCCCTCGCTGACGACCAGGCGGAAACGCTCGCCGCCGAGAGCGACCAGGGAGGCCAATGTCGCCGGTCCCGGCTGGATACGGAACAGCAGCGTGGGCGGGTCATCGAGGTTGCCGATGCCCAGCGGGCGTTTGATCAGCCGCACCGGTTCGTCGTCGCGGGCGACCTTCCAATTGCCCTCCCCCATGTGGCTCATGAGGATGGAATCCGACGGGAAGTCCATCGCGTACATCTCAGTGAAGTGGCCATCCCCAGCAAGCTGGTGGCCGGCGTAAACGATGGACGCGGCGAGCGCGTCGCCCTCACCTGCGAAGCCGTAGCCCTGGGACATGAGCGTGGAGGCCGCCGCCATGGGCAACCGCGGGAAACGGCCGTCCTCACCAATGGCGTCGAAGTGGGTGGAGTAGGCGCCACAATCGTGCTCGCGCAGCAGCCGCTCGATACTCAACTGTAGGCGCGCGTGATCCTCGCGCTCCTCCTTCGACAGCCGCGGATCGATCGAGAAACGCTGGTCCTCCCAGGCCATGAGCTCGGCAACCTCCGAGCTGGACAGCTCCTGGGTAGCGCGGTACAGCCGCCCCGGCGCGATCGTCACGATCTCCGGTCCCAGAGCGCGCGCCAGCGCTGTTTCGTCGAAACGGGCGTCACCCATACCGTTCATGGCGTAGCCGAAGATGCCCACCCGCAGTTGGCGCCAGGCCGTGACCGCGCGAGCGGCCCGCGCCCACCGGCTCACCCGGGAACGGAACGCTTCGGTCTGCCACTCCTCGGTGATGACGTCGAAGGGCAGGCCGGCGCGCACCATCGCGTTAGCGGTGTCCTGCGCACCATGGATGCCCTGGTTGTAGGTCATGTCGGCCATGTCCCACTCGGGCGTCACCGTGGGGTCGGGCTGAATGTTGGCCAGACACACCGGCAGCCGCGCCTCGTTGAACACACGGGTAATCCGCAGCGAGGGGCCGTAGGTGAGCATGACGACGAGGACCCCGTCGAGATCGGCGTTCTCGAAGTCACGCATCGCGCGCTCGGCGTTGGCGCGGCCACGCACCGGCGGCGCGACAACCACCTCGGCCACGTCGGCGAGGTGGGCCGCAACATCACGGGCGTAGCCGGCCTGCCGGTCGGTGATGCCAGGGATCATGTCGTCGTAGAGCTCCTGCATGATCCCCATGAGCCCGATACGGGGAAGACGATCGGTCAAGACTGCGCACCTTCTTCTTGTTGCTGGGGTTGACTCGCACCGCGCTGGCCGTAGACGTTTTGGTACCGCTCGTAGAGAGCGTCGATGTGCTCGGCGGCGAGGGCACCCACTGGACCGTGAACGCGCGCCAGATGGACCGTGCGGGCCACGTCCTCACACATCACCGCGGCCTTGACCGCGGCCTTGGCGTTCTTTCCTATCGTGAAGACGCCGTGGTTGCGCATGAGCACCGCGGGCGAGCGGTGACCGGTGAGCGTGTTGACGATGCCCTTGCCGATGTCGTCGCCACCGATGAGCGCAAAAGGGCCCACGGGGATATCCGCACCGAACTCGTCGGCCATGGCGGTGATGGCGCACGGGATGGGCTCGCCGCGCGCGGCCCAGGCGGTGGCGTAGGGGCTGTGGGTGTGGACCACTCCCCCCACGTCGGGCATGGCTCGGTAGACATAGGCGTGGGCGGCGGTGTCACTGGATGGGGAGTACTCGCCGTCGACCACGGTGCCGTCGAGATCGGTCACCACCATCGACTCCGGCGTCAGCTCGTCGTAGAGCAGGCCGCTGGGTTTGATGACGAGCAGATCGGCATCGGGAACGCGGGCGGAGATGTTGCCGCTGGTCCACGTCACCAGTCCCCAGCGCAGTAGCTCGGCATGGAGATCGCAGACGTCGCGGCGCACCTGGTCGACGCTGTCAGGCAGCACAGTCATCTGTCCCTTCGCTGGTCACTGGGTGTGGGTGCGGTTGCGAATCCGGCGCAGGCGATGCAGTGCGTCGCTACCGCCGCGGCCGAAGTGGTCGTGTAGATCGGTGTAGACGGCGTACAAATCGTCGTAGGCGTCGGCGCGGGCATGGTCGGGACGGAACACGTCGCGTTCGACCTTGCCCATGGCCGCCGAAGCCGCGTGGATGTCGGGATAGGCGCCGGCGGCCACAGCGGCGTGGATCGCCGAACCAAGAGCGGGCCCCTGGTCGGAGCCGATGGCGTGCAGCGGACGCCGCAGCACATCGGCGTAGACCTGCATCACGAAGGGGTTGCGCACCAGGCCACCGGCGACGACGAAGTCGCGCACCGGCACCCCCGAAGAGTCGAAGGCGTCGACGATGGTGCGGGTACCGTAGGCGGTGGCCTCCACCAGCGCCCGATAGATCTCCTCGGGGCGGGTGGCCAGGGTGAGGCCGGCGATCACCCCGGAGAGGTCGTGGTCGACCAGCACCGACCGGTTGCCGCTGTGCCAATCCAGGGCCACCAGCCCGTGCCCGCCGACCGGCTGGCTCACGGCCTTCTCAGAGAGCAGTTCGTGGGCGGAGAGGCCGCGTTGGGCCGCTTCACGGGCGTACTCCTCGGGTAGGCCCGTGTCGACGAACCAGCCGAAAATGTCGCCCACGCCGCTTTGTCCGGCCTCGTAGCCCCACAGCCCCGGCACGATCCCGTCGCGCACCACCCCGCACATGCCCGGCACTTCGGCCAGGGTCTCGGCGTTCATGACATGGCAGGTGCTGGTGCCCATGACGGCCAGCATCTGGCCCGGGCCGGTGGCGCAGGCCGCCGCGGCCGTCACGTGGGCGTCGACGTTGCCCACGGCCACGGCGATGCCCTCGGGCAGGCCGGTCCAGGCCGCGGCTTGGGCGGTGAGACCGCCGGCGCGGCCACCCAACTGCGACAGCGGGTGGGCGAGTTTGGTGTCGACGAAGTCGGTGAAGCGGGGGTCGAGAGCGGCGAGGTAGTCATGGTCGGGCCAGACCCCGTCCTGGTGGATGCCCTTGTAGCCGGCGGTGCAGACGTTGCGGGTCTCCCGGCCGCACATCTGCCACACGATCCAGTCGGCGGCCTCGATCCAGCGGTCGGTGCGCTCGTAGACCTCCGGGTCCTCCCGAAGCACCTGCAACGCCTTGGCGAACTCCCACTCCGAGGAGATCTTGCCGCCGTAGCGGGGCAGCCAGAACTCGCCGCGCTGACTCGCCAGGGCGTTGATGTCGTCGGCCTCGGGCTGGGCGGCGTGGTGCTTCCACAGCTTGGGGTAGGCGTGCGGACGGTCGAGGAGGTCGGGGAGCTCGCACAGCGGGATGCCGTCTACGGTGGTGGGCAGAACCGTGCAGGCGGTGAAGTCGGTGGCGATGCCCACAACCTGTTCGGGAGTGGCACCACTGTCGGCCAGCGCTTTGGGTACCGCCCGGCGCAGCACGGCGCGGTAGTCCTCGGGCACCTGGAGCGCCGTTTCGGGGGGAAGCTGGCGGGAGGACCCCGGCAGTGTCTCGGAGATGACCCCGTGCTCGTAGTCGTGGACCGCACTGGCCAACTCCGCGCCGTCGCTGACCCGCACGACGACGGCGCGTCCCGAAAGCGTTCCGAAGTCGATTCCGATCACTACGGACGATTCGCTGTTAGCGCTAACATTTGTGTTCAAGGGGGCTCCTCGCGCAGCGGAGATCATGGGTGGGAGACCGTACTCATGCGTTGGACGAGCCGGGCGGGCACCACCTCGCGCGCGGCGCCCCCGTCCCGACGGGAAGTCTCGTTGCCGGCCAGCAGGTCGAGCAGCATCTGGATCGCCCGCTCCCCCACTTCGGTAAAGTCCTGACGCACGGTCGTCAGCGGCGGCGTGAAGAACTCGGCCTCGGGGACGTCATCGAAGCCGACCACGCTGACGTCCTCGGGCACGCGCAGCCCCGACTCGGCCAGCGCCCGCAGCACCCCCAACGCCATCTGGTCGTTGGCGACGAAGACCGCCGAGACCCCATGACTCGAATCGGCGGCCAGCCGCAATCCGATCTCAAAGCCCGACCGGGGACTCCAATCGCCGTAGTAGGGCTCGGGAATGGGGCAATCGGCCTCAGTCAACGCCTGACGCCACCCGGTGACGCGGCCTTCGGCCTCCAACCAGTCGAGGGGGCCGGCCACGTGGTGGACCGTGTGGTAACCGCAGTCCAGCAGGTGGCGCGTGGCCGCGTAGGCACCGCCCACCTGGTCAACGCACACCACCGGGGTACCGTTGGCGCGACCGCCCTCGACAGCCACGAGCGGACGCTGAGCGGGCAGGTCGGCCAGCGCTTCGACCGCGCTGCGTTGAGGGGCGATGACGATGACACCGTCAACCGACTGTTCGGCGAGATGGTTGAGCGCCTCCGAGACCGTCTGGCGGGTGATCGTCCGCAGGCTGACGATACTGACGAAGTAGCCGGCCTCACGGGCGGCCTGCTCGATGCCGAGCAGCGTGCTCGCCGGACCGTAGAGCGTGGTGTCGAAGGCCACGACGCCCAGGATGCGGGTCTTGCGGGTAACCAGGGCACGCGCCGAGAGGTTGCGGTGGTAGCCCAACTCCTCGATGGCGTTACGCACGCGCGTCTGGGTCTCCGCCCTAACATTGGGGTGACCGTTGAGCACGCGCGAGACGGTCTGATGGCTGACGCCAGCGAGCCTGGCAACATCTGCCATGACCGGTTCACGCCTAGAGGAAGACGGCATGGTCGTTCGACACCTCGTGAAACGTCCGATTAATGGGTACGTGACGCGAGAAACATTGTTAGCGCTAACATTCACGGCGTCAAGGGGGTAGCTCCCCTCGTTTTCCCACTCGTTATGCGCCAGGTCACAGCAGCGCCCACACAACCGCCGCGACCGGCCCGGAAAGCCCCCTGCGAGCAGGAGAGCGGAGTGAGCAGGAGGACGGAGAGACGAGGCCGAGCGGGACCAGGGGCGGACACGGAGGGCGTGAAAGGCCAAGGCGGACAGAGCGAACGGGCCGATACGGATGAAGCGAGAGGCCAACGCCTACGTCCGGAGAATGAACCCTTCGTGCCGTCTCGCCCTGGCACCCACCCCGCAGCCATCACCACCTTGGACGTCAACCGCCACACCGCCTACAGCCACCTGACCACCGCCCGTCCCCCGGCTGAATCACCGAACGGGAAGACAACGGTTGCCCTCCCCCGCAAACTCCCAACCGGCCCCCAGAGCCGCGACTAGACTGCCCCCATGCGCCACCGATCAACACCCCTGCACACTTTGCGACCTATGCGGCATTCGCCCGATTCTCAACAAGTGGTCAAAACAGCCACCCACCACTGATAGCGTCGCAGGTCAACGAGGGTGCTCCCCGCGCGTGCGGGGATGGTCCCAATCCACGGGGGCTGTCGCCCTCGATGCGTGCGTGCTCCCCGCGCGTGCGGGGATGGTCCCGTTCTTCAGGAAATCCATCTGTCAGAGCCTAAGTGCTCCCCGCGCGTGCGGGGATGGTCCCTCTGATCCCGGGGGCCGGATCGCGTTCGCGTTGTGCTCCCCGCGCGTGCGGGGATGGTCCCCCCGGGCATAGCCGGGGCGAGGATGGGAGGGCGTGCTCCCCGCGCGTGCGGGGATGGTCTCGACCTTTCACTACCGCACCTATGGTCATGCGCGTGCTCCCCACTCCCCGCGTTGGCGGGGGCTGGTGGGGTTGGGAGGGTGGCGTCGTCCGCTCGTGCCTCGATCGCTTCGCGATCTCAGCAGCCGGAGAGGGCGCGGTTGCCGAGGTGAGGTGAAGTGGTGCCGGCGGCCGCCGAGGTCAAGGAACGTCGCTACAGTCCAGGACACAACAACCGGTGGTGTCCTCTCCGGGAAGGGCACCAGGCTGCGCCCCAAGACACAGCCCCCGTGATAGAGGGCCTCTCCGGGGCGGCCGGCAAACTGAGGCACCCACCCTAGGCACAGCCCACCCTGGGCTGCTGAGATCGCGAAGCGATCGAGGCACGAGCGACGGGGAAACCCGCCCCGACCGCCTCAACCCGAAACCACGCCGCAGCCGCCACACGCGCAGGGAGACTCCCTCCTCGCGCAAAAGCCGCGCTTCCAGATCTTCGTACCCCCGCGCGTGCGGGGATGGCCCCAACTCAACCTCGCTGGGCCACGGTCCGTGGAGGTACTCCCCGGCGGAGGTTTGCGGCTGGGTGTGGGTTGGTGTTGAGGGTGTCGTGTGGTGCTTCTTGCCGATCGTGCCTCGATCGCTTCGCGATCTCAGCAGCCTAAGGGGGCACAGTAGCTAAGGTGACCTGGAACGATGCAGGCGAACACCGGGTGGGGGCCGGCGGTGGCGATCATGGGTGAAGGTGGCCTGATGCCGGTGTTGTGACTTTTATGTTGCTAGCAGTAACGAAAGACAGCGAAGACGGGCAGTGGGTGGGGGGCGACGCTGGGGCGGCTCCGGTGCGCTGGAGTGACTGGCGGCAACGTAGGCAGCGACGGCGGCCGGTGGGTAAGGGTGGTCGGGTGTCGGTGCCGCTGGTTGGGGTGGGGTGGACGGCGGAGAGCAGCAAAGGCCGGTGGTGGTGAGGGGGAATGAGGGGAAGAGGTCGGGTTGGTACTGCGGATTCGGGTTACCGCTGGTAACGGGGGGCGGTGAGGGCGATCGGTGAGGGGCGGCGCCGAAGTAGGGGCCTGCCGCCAGGACCGGGGGCACAGGGAAGCGGCCTTGGGTCAGAGGAGAGTGGTGGGGATGAGCGGAAGGACTGGCCAGCGCGGCATGATCGCCGCGAGGGGTGCCCGCTCGGCGATCCGGGGGCACGAGAATTGCCGAGTGGGCACCCCTTGTCATGGTCGCGGCAACGCTAGACGCAACCATCGACCTTTTCGCGTCCGGTTTACCCCTTTATGTCGCTTTTCTATCAAGGGAGAACGTTTATTCTTAAACGAATATCTCGCATTTTGGACACTTGCGCTGCCGTCGCTGCGCGATATGGATGGTTTGTCGCTTTTGTAAGGGCGGATCTCACTACCAACTGCGCTCAGTGTTGCGCTACCCCCAACACTGAGCGCAGGGTGCACCTCCACCGTCTCACCAAGCGAGACAAACCCAACGTTCTACTGTCACCTTCCCCACCACCCACTCCCCGGAAGCGATCCTGCACCACCTCCGCCCACTGGCCTTCGCTGCCTCCCGTCACCGCCGGCGCCCCGGGCCGCAGAACCGACATCCGCCACCCTCCTACCGCCGGCCTGCTGCTCTCCGTCGTCCACCCCACCCCAACCAGCGGCACCGACACCCGACCACCCTTACCCACCGGCCGCCCTCGCTGCCTGCGCTACTCCACCCCCCAAGACCGGCCACTCAACCATCACCTCCCCCACCCCAACCGGTCCTCGCCGCTCTCCGCCACAGCCCCACCACCCACGCCCCGGAACCGGCCCAACACCCCCTCCACCCACCACTCCCCTCGCTGCCTTCGTCGCTGTCCTCTTCCCTGAGCGAGCAGCACCGATCCCCACCCCCGCATCCCGCCCCGCACGGAGGCACCGAGAACTGACCGACAGGCCCCGCTGAACGGTAAAAGCGAGCCCTCCCTCTACGCAGGATGCCGGCCCCCACGCGGCTCCTCCCCCTGCGCGGGGGCCGAGGAGACCGAGAATCTCCAAGGGGACGGACAGGAGAAGACCGCGGGGAACAGGCTGGTTGGGGTATCGGCCGCACCCAGCCCGCCGATCGGCCCATCAAGGCTCAGCCCACCAAGGCGCGGTGCCAGGCCATGGCTGAGGTGTCGGTCAGCGAGGCGACTTGGTCGACCAGGACGCGCAGGGCCGCGGCGTCGTCGGCGGCGCGTAGGTAGTCGGTGCGAAACGGGGGTTCCAGCGCGTCGGGGGCGCGCATCGACAGCGCCGCCACCAGTTCGGTGATGATCTCGCGTTCGCGGGCTTGGTACTCCCGAGCTTCCCAGCGTCGCATGACATAGTGCACGGCTGCGGCTTTGAGCAGCGCGCACTCCAGCAGCGAGCGCCGCGGCACCACGAGGGTGGCGCTGTAGCGGGTCAGTGGGCCGGGGCCGTGTGCGGCGCGGGTGGCCGATTCGGCGGCGCGGCACCACCGTCCGATCAGCTCGCTGGTGAGGTTCTTCAACGCGGCGAGGGAGCCCAGGTCGCCGTCGAAGTCGCGGGGCCAGAACGGCTCGGCTACGAGGTCGGTGAAGGTCTGCGCCAGTTCCGCCTCGTCCGGGACGGTCTCGCCGTTCTTGGTGGCGGTGCGCGCCGCCAGGGCGCACACCTCGGCGCGTTCGGTGGGGCTGTGCAGCGCCGCCAACCGGATCAGGCCGGCGTAAATGCCGTCCTCCAAGTCGTGCACGGAATAAGCGACGTCGTCGGCCCAGTCCATGACTTGGCTCTCGAAGCTGGTGGCGGTGGCAGGGGCGTCTTCGCGCAGCCAGGCGAAGATTTCGGCGTCGTCGGGGTAGTAGTTGAACTTGTGCGGTTGGGGTCCCTCGCCTCGGGGCCACGGGTATTTCACGGTGGCGTCGAGGGTGGCGCGGGTGAGGTTGAGGCCGGCGCTGCGCCCCTCGGGGGTGCGGACCTTGCCTTCCAGGCGGGTGAGTAGCCGCAGGCTCTGGGCGTTGCCTTCAAACCCGCCACAGTTGGCCGCCGCGGCGTCCAGGGCGACCTCGCCGTTGTGGCCGAAAGGCGGGTGCCCCAGGTCGTGGGCGAGGCAGGCGGTTTCCACGAGGTCGGGGTCGCATCCGAGCGCCTGGCCGAGTTCGCGGCCGATCTGGGCGCATTCCAGGGAGTGGGTGAGGCGGGTGCGTGGGAAGTCGCTCATCCCCGGCTGGACGACTTGGGTCTTGGCGGCGAGACGGCGCAGCGCGAAGCTGTGCAGCACGCGGGCGCGGTCGCGTTCGAAGGGCCCTCGGGCGCGGCTTTTAGGCGGTTCTGGCGCCCACCGGCTTGCGTCGCGGGCCGCGTAGCCGGGGGTGGAAGCCTCGGGACTGACCAGCATGCTCCTCCTCGCGGCGGTCGCAACGCCACGGTGTGGCCAGCGGGTGGCCCGGGTGACGGGTGGCCGCTACAGCGCGGCGTCGACTTCGATGCCGGAACTCTCGCCCACGATCCAATACCACCACAGCGACGCGGTCTCACGTGTGATGTACCACAACTGTGTGGTGCGCTCGCGCACGGCGGGCCCTGAGCGGGAGGGGGAGGTGGCGGCGTCGATGCTGAGGTCTTCGGCCATGAGGCGCGAGCGGAGGGAGTGCCAAGGGTCGGTGACGATGACGGCGGAGTCCCAGCCGCGCTGCTCGTAGACCTCGGAGACGGCTCGCAGGCTCTGTAGGGTGTCGCTGCCTTCGCCGATGCCGATGACGTGGTCGCCGGGTATGCCGGATTCGACGAGCCAGGTGCGGCCACTGCCGCCTTCGGTGTAGTTATCGCCGGGCTGGTTGCCGCCGACGGTGATGATGGTGGGCGCGACGCCTTCTTCGTAGAGTCCGGCGGCGTGGTCGAGGCGCGCCTCGAAGATCGGTGAGGGTCGGCCGTTGTACTGGCTGGCTCCCAGCACGACGATCGCGTCGGAGGTGGGGCGGTCGTCTTGGCGGGCGACCCACCATACCCATACCCAGGTGCCGCAGGGCAGCGCTACGCAGAGGGCCAAGACGAGGGCGATGAGGCGGCCGGGACGCAGCCAGCGCAGGCGGGAGCGGCGGCGCTGGGCGGGTGGGGGCGGTTCTGGCCGCCGGCGCGGCTCGCGCCGTCGGCGCACCATTTCGCGCGTGCGGTCGGCGTCCCCGTGGTCGCTGGGGGTGCCCCGGTATGGTTCGCGCCGATGGAGATCGCCCTCGGCGTCGATGGTGTCGGCGTCCTCGCGGGGCTCGACGTCGGCGGCGGCACTGTCGTCGCCCGGTGACCAGGGGCGAGCCATGGTTCGGGTGGGGTCGGGGGGCGGGGAGGCAGAGCGGTGGAAGACCGCGGTCGCCTCGTCGTGGAGCGCTGTTTCGCGGGAGGCGGTGGGCGCGGTCTCGGCGGGCGTCTCGCCGGGACTTTGGGGCAGGCGCGTGAAGTGGCGGGTGGCCTCGGCGTCAGAGGTGTGGTCGGGGGTGGCGCGCCATCGAGATTGTGGCCATAGCTCGTCGCCGCCTTCGTCTCCGGCTGCCTGCATGTCTCACCCCCCGTGAGGATCACCGCCGCTTTCTTTGACGATAACCCACACCGACATACGCCGCCCCGAAATGGGCACTGCCGACAGCAGCACCTATTTCGGGCGCCCGGACGGCCATCTCGTCCGGGCGCCCGGTGCTAGGGGGTTGCGCCGGCCTGCCGGTGGGCCGGCGTGCGGCCGGCCTTACGGCCGCGCCGCGGCCCGTCCCGCCTCTAGGCGGGCGACGGGTACTCGGAAGGGAGAGCAGGACACGTAGTCGAGTCCGGCCGAGTGGAAGAAGCGCACCGAGGCCGGATCGCCGCCGTGCTCGCCGCAGATGCCGAGCTTGATGTCGGGACGGGCCGCGCGCCCCTCCTCCACGGCGATCTTGATGAGCCGGCCCACTCCGGCGATGTCGAGGGACTCGAACGGCGAGATGCCGAACACTCCCTTTTCCAGGTAGGCCGAGAAGAAGGAGGCTTCGACGTCGTCGCGGGAGAACCCCCACACGGTTTGGGTGAGGTCGTTGGTGCCGAACGAGAAGAATTCGGCGTTCTCAGCGATCTGGCCGGCGGTCAGGGCTGCGCGGGGCAGCTCGATCATGGTTCCGATGGGGAAGTCCAGTTCGACTCCGTACTGCTCGCCGACCTCGCGTAGGACCTCCAGCGACTCGGCACGGATGATCTCCAGCTCCTGGACGGTGCCCACGAGCGGGATCATGATCTCGGGTCGGGGCCGGCCGCCGGCCTGGATGCGCTCGGCGGCGGCTTGGGCGATGGCGCGCACCTGCATGGTGAACAGGCCGGGTACCACCAGCCCCAGTCGTACGCCGCGCAGGCCCAGCATCGGGTTCTGTTCGTGCAGGCGGTGCACGGCTTGCAGCAGGCGCAGGTCGTTTTCGTGCTTCTCCCCGCGGGACTCGGCCACGGCCACGCGCACCGACAGTTCGGTGACGTCGGGCAGGAACTCGTGCAGCGGCGGGTCGAGCAGCCGCACGGTGACGGGCAGGCCGTCCATGGCGTCGAAGATGCCCACGAAGTCCTCGCGTTGCAGCGGCAGCAGCGCGGCCAGGGCCTCGTGCTGCTCCTTCTCTGTGTCGGCGAGGATCAGCCGCTCCACCAGGGAGCGCCGGTCACCGAGGAACATGTGCTCGGTGCGGCACAGGCCGATGCCTTGGGCGCCCATGCGGCGGGCGCGCTGGGCGTCCTCGGGGGTGTCGGCGTTGGCGCGCACGTAGAGGCGGCGTGCGGCGTCGACGTAGTGCATGATGCGGTCGACGGCGCGCACCAGGTCGTCAGCTTGGTCCGAGGCCGGATCGATCTCGCCCTCGAAGTAGCGCACGACCGGTGAGGAGACCACGGGCACCTCGCCGAGGAACACCTCGCCGCTGGTGCCGTCGATGGAGATCACGTCGCCTTCCTCGATGACCTTGCCGCTTGGGGCGACGAGGCGGCGGTTCTTGGTGTCGATGTCGAGTTCCTCGGCGCCGCACACGCAGGTCTTGCCCATGCCGCGGGCCACGACCGCCGCGTGGGAGGTCTTGCCGCCGCGGCTGGTGAGGATTCCGCTGGCTGCGATCATGCCGTCGAGGTCGTCGGGGTTGGTCTCGCGGCGGCACAGGATGACGTCCTCGCCGCTGCGCGACCATTTGATGGCGGTGTAGGAGTCGAAGACGGCCTTGCCCACGGCCGCTCCCGGCGAGGCGTTCATGCCGCGGCCGAGCCGGTGGCGTGGAGCGGTCTCGTCGAAGCGGGGGAACATGAGCTGGGCGAGCTGATCACCGGTGACGCGGGTGACGGCCTCGTCCAGGGTGATCAGTTCCTGGTCGAGGAGCTGGTCGGCGATGCGGAACGCCGCGGCGGCCGTGCGCTTGCCCACGCGGGTCTGGAGCATCCACAGCTTGCCGCGCTCCACGGTGAACTCGATGTCGCACAGGTCGCGGTAGTGGTTTTCGAGCTTTTCCATGATGGCGATCAGTTCGCCGTAGCTCTTGGGGTCGATGCGCTCCATGTCGGCCAGGGGGACGGTGTTGCGCGAACCGTCGACGACGTCCTCACCTTGGGCGTTTTGCAGGTAGTCGCCGTAGATGCCTTGCTGGCCGGAGGCGGGGTCCCGGGTGAAGGCCACGCCGGTGCCGGAGTCCATGCCCATGTTGCCGAAGACCATGGAGCACACGTTGACTGCGGTGCCCAGGTCGGTGGGGATGCGTTCCTGGCGACGGTAGAGGACGGCGCGGGGAGCGTTCCAGGAGTCGAAGACGGCCTTGATGGCCAACTGCATCTGCTCGCGGGGGTCGGCTGGGAAGTCCCGCTCCGTCTTTTCCAAGACGATGTCTTTGAACGTCTGGACCAGTTCCTTGTAGTCCTCGGCGCGTAGCTCCAGGTCGCTGCTGATGCCCCGCTTGTGCTTGACGGCTTCGATGGCGTCGTCGAACAGCTCGCCGGGGATGTCCTGGACGGTCTTGCCGAACATCTGGATGAGGCGCCGGTAGGAGTCCCACGCGAACCGCTCATCGCCGGACTGTTTGGCCAGGCCGTGGACGGACTCGTCGTTGAGGCCGATGTTGAGAACGGTCTCCATCATGCCGGGCATGGAGAACTTCGCGCCGGAGCGCACGCTGACCAGCAGTGGGTTGTCGGGCTGGCCCAGGCGCTTGCCCATCTGGGTTTCCAGGGCGGCCAGTTTCTCGTCGATCTCGGCGTTCATGCCATCGGGCACTTCCCCGTGTTCGAGGTAGTGCTGGCATGCCTCGGTGGTGATGGTGAACCCCGGCGGAACGGGGAGCCCCAGGTTGGTCATCTCCGCAAGGTTCGCGCCCTTGCCACCGAGCAGGTCCTTGAGGTCCTTGTTCCCCTCGGTGAATTCGTAGACGTACTTGGGCACGGAGAGCTCCTTTTCACGGCCGTTTGACCTTGGATGCGCGTGACTCTACCCGTCGAGCACCAAAACTTTTCCCACCCCATCGCAATATCGGCGTTTTCCCAGCTCACAGAGATTCATTTGGTTTAGACCAGAGGTTTCACCAACTGGTCTAGAGGAGTCTGCGTCACACCACACAGCAAGGGCGATGAGCTGGGAAGATGATGCCGATTTGGCGACTGCCTCCGGACGGGGAAGCCAAAAAGACCAATCCACACGAGAGCTCTCGTGTCACACCCACGGGGCGCGCGGGGGACACGAGGCGGGAAACTGTGCCCAGAACCACATCCACAACTCCCGAGTAACCTACGGTTGCGTAGGTAGAGTTCCGCTCAGGATGGGCGTTCGCGCGCCCCGCGCACGCCCGGCAACCGACCGTGGCCCTCCCGGCTCACACGTGATGGAAGAGACCAAATCGTGGCTGTAGATCCTGCCAACGACACCCTGCGGTACGCCGGGAACGACCGCGACAGTGGCAAGGACGGCGGGGATAGCCCCACCGCCCCGGCACACCCGGTGAGCCAGGTTCCGCGAGACCTGCTCAACGTGGTCAAACCGCGGCTGCGCGGCTGGCTACACCTCGGCACCGCCCCGGTCGCGCTGGCCGCCGGCCTTGTGCTCGTCATCATGGCCCCGACCGTGGCGGGGCGCGTCGCCAGCGCTATCTACGCGGGCAGCGCCGTGCTGCTGTTCACTACTTCGGCCGTCTACCACCTGGGCCACTGGCCGCCGAAGCCCCTCGCGCTGCTGCGCCGGATGGACCACTCCAACATCTACCTGATCATCGCCGGCACCTACACGCCGTTCGTGGTGCTCGTGCTCGACGGGGCGCTCCAGGTAGCAATGCTCTCGATCGTCTGGGGCGCGGCAGCGGCCGGTGTGGTGTTCAAACTCGTGTGGCTCAACGCGCCCCGATGGCTGTCCACCGCGCTCTACATCGCCGTGGGCTGGGTCGCGGTGGTCTTCATCCCGCAACTCCTAGGCGGCACGCACCCGGCCACCTGGATTCTCATCCTCGTCGGCGGGCTCCTCTACAGCCTCGGGGCACTCGTCTACGCCATGAAACGGCCCGATCCGGCACCACGCTGGTTCGGCTTCCACGAGGTCTTCCACTCGCTGACGATCGCCGCCTACGTCTGCCAGTACATCGCCGTCTCGTTCGTTGTCTACGCCGCCGGCTGACCTCGTAAGAAGGGCCGCGGCACCCCTGAACCCCGGGGAGGGCGAATCACAATTGCCTTACGCGGTCGGACGGCAAGGACGAAACCGCGCTCTCCCCGGGAACGCTCCCGCTATTTTGGGAACCGGTTTCACCGCCATAGCGGTGGACCGGTGAGGCGGTCGGAGACCATCTCCCCCCGGGTCCGACCGCCTCACGCTTACCAATCCGGCGCCATGCGGGCGCGCAGAGCGCACGGCCGTCGCCACCGCCACAGCCGCTTCTCCAGCACCCCACCCGCGCACCGCACTCGTGGACTGTCTCGCCTGTGCCGGTGGGCCTGACACGCGCCGACCGGCACAGCCCGTCGCGCCGTCAGCAGCCGGCCGGCAGCCGCTCCACCAGGTACATCTCGATCTGGTCCAGCGAGACCCGCTCCTGGCTCATGGTGTCGCGCTCGCGCACGGTCACCGCATTGTCGTCGAGGGTGTCGAAGTCGATCGTGACACAGAACGGGGTGCCGATCTCGTCTTGGCGCCGGTAGCGGCGGCCGATGGCTCCCGCGTCGTCGAACTCCACGTTCCAGCGTTTGCGCAACTGCCGGGCGAGGTCCCGGGCCTTGGGCGAAAGGTCAGAGTTGCGCGACAGCGGCAGCACCGCGACCTTGACCGGGGACAGCCGCGGGTCGAGCCGCATGACGGCGCGTTTTTCCATCTTGCCCTTGGCGTTGGGCGCCTCGTCCTCGTAGTAGGCGTCGAGCATGAACGTCAGCAGCGCCCGGTCGACGCCGGCCGCAGGCTCGATGACGTAGGGCACGAACCGCTCGTTGCTCTCCTGGTCGAAATACGACAGGTCAGCACCGGACTTCTCCGAGTGGGTGCTCAAGTCGAAGTCGGTGCGGTTGGCGATGCCCTCCAGCTCACCCCACTCGGTACCGACGAAGTTGAACCGGTACTCGATATCGACGGTGCGCTTGGAGTAGTGGGACAGCTTCTCCTTGGGGTGCTCGTAGAGCCGGAGGTTGTCCTTGCTGATTCCTAGGTCGACGTACCACTGCATGCGGGTGTCGATCCAGTACTGGTGCCACTCCTCGTCGTCGCCGGGACGAACGAAAAACTCCATCTCCATCTGCTCGAACTCGCGGGTGCGGAAGATGAAGTTGCCGGGGGTGATCTCGTTACGGAACGACTTACCGATCTGGCCGATCCCGAAGGGGATCTTGCGGCGGGCGGACTGCTCGACGTTTTTGTAGTTGATGAAGATGCCCTGGGCGGTCTCGGGGCGCAGGAACGCCAGCCCCGACTCGTCCTGGACCGGACCAAGGTAGGTGCGCAACAGTCCGTTGAACATCCGCGGTTCCATGAAGGAACTCTTCGCGCCGCAGTTAGGGCAGGGCACGTCGGCCAGCGTCGCGTCTTGGGCCTGGCTGTGCTTGGCTTGGTAGCCCTCGATGAGGTGATCGGCACGGAAACGCTTGTGGCAGGCTTGGCACTCGGTGAGCGGGTCCACGAACTCTTGGACGTGCCCGGAGGCTTCCCAGACTTCGCGGGCCAGGATGACGCTGGAGTCCAACCCCACGATGTCCTCGCGCTCCTGGACCATGGCGCGCCACCACTGGCGCTTGATGTTGTTCTTGAGCTCCACGCCCAGCGGCCCGTAGTCCCATGAGGCGCGCAGCCCCCCGTAAATCTCACTTGAGGGATAGACCAGCCCCCGGCGCTTGGCAAGGTTGACCAGGGTGTCCACAGCCTCTGACTTGACGGCCATAGTTGTCAGACTCTCCATCCAACTGGCGGTCGGCGGATCGCGGAACGCGACGCTCTCAGTTACCGATGACGGACGCCCAGTCTAGGCGGTCGCGACGTGCACCATTGACGTTACGCGCGGCGCGGTGCAACGTCACTCGGTTTCCGTGGCCAGGCGAGCCGCGCCCTGAGAGCCGGCCGGCGGGGCTGCCCGCCGGCCGAAGACCCGCTCCACGACGCGGGCGGCGGCGTGGCCGTCGTCGAGGGGACAGAAGGTGTCGACGAAGTCCTGGTAGCGCCGCGCGTGGGCACGGGCGACGTCGTCGATTCCCAAGATGGCGGCGATGACGTCGTCGGATTCCCGCAGCAGCGGCCCCGGAGCGGTCTCCTCGAAGTCGAAGTAGAACCCGCGCAGGTTGTCGCGGTAGCTGTCGATGTCGTAGGTGAAGAACAGCATCGGACGGCCGGTGTTGGCGAAGTCGAACATCATCGACGAGTAATCGGTGATGAGGATGTCGGTGAGCAGGAAAAGCTCCATGACCTCGGGGTAGAGCGACACATCGTAGACGAAGTCACGCCCCACCACCGGCACACTGTCGACCACGCGAGGGTGGCGGCGCACCAGCAGCACGTGATCCTCGCCCAACTTGTCGTACATCCGGTGCAGATCGAGGTGGAGATCGAGCTTGTGGCGACCGCGGGTGTAGTACTTGTCGTCGCGCCACGTGGGGGCGTAGAGGATGACCTTCTTGTCAGCGGGCAGCCCCAACTGGCGCCGGACCCGCTGGGCCACCTCGTGGCGGTGGGGAGAGAAGAAGATGTCGTTGCGGGGGTAGCCGGTCTCCAGGATCTCGCCTTCGAACCGG
Source organism: Salinactinospora qingdaonensis (assembly GCF_039539445.1). NCBI lineage: Bacteria > Bacillati > Actinomycetota > Actinomycetes > Streptosporangiales > Nocardiopsidaceae > Salinactinospora > Salinactinospora qingdaonensis. The sequence continues at coordinate 11,973 of NZ_BAABDD010000014.1, read as the reverse complement.
AACGCCCGCCGCAGGATCGGGGTGGCCCACGGGCTCGGCGAAACCAGGTAGTCCCATTGCTGGGTTTCCCAAGCGAGCTTCTCGTGGTAGTCGCGCGACTTGCCGCGGATGTTCTCGATGTCGAAGCCGATCCGTTTGAGCATCGAGCCGTGCCAGGTCTGCACCACGGTCTGCTCGGGGCGGCGGTGGAACCAGGCGGGCTGGCGGGAGTTGGTGACGATGTAGCGCGAGCGGGCGAGGGACTCGTAGAACTCTCGCCCATTGTGGCGGACCTTGGTGAGGTCGTCGGGGAGGTTGAGCTGACCGTCTCGCACCAGCCACGACATCGGGTAATCGCCCCAGGCTCCGCCGTCGGCACGCAATTGCGCGTAGATGGCGTGGGGACTGTCGGAGAGCTGGCGCCCGGTGTAGCTGTCGAACAGGATCTCTTCTCGCAGCGGCTCGTGGCGCTGGGCAGGATAGTGCTCCTGGCGCAGCCGCCGTTGGGCGTAGCTGCCGCGCTCGTCGTCGCGCAGGTCGCTACTGACCTTGAGTACGGGGGTGTCGAAGCCCGTGTCAGCGAAGGAGAAGGTCCGCTCGGGCGTTTCCATCGGCAGCGGGAGCTGCCAGACGAACCCTGAGGCGAGGTCGGCGCCGATCTCGGTGGTTTCGGCACCGGCCTCACCGCTGGCCCCGGAGCCGGCGCCCCCGTCCAGGTGCACACGGGCGCGCAACTCGTAGTTGCCCGCCGAGAGCGGCAGTGGCCCCGACAGGGTCTCGACCGCGGCGGGCGCCCACACCGCGCGGAAGTCGTGGCCGTCGCGTTCAACGGGCACCACATGGCGTTCCTCGCGGCCTCGGGCCTTGAGCACCAGCGAGAATTGCGCGGCGGCAGCGTAGGTGCCGGTGAGGACGAGCTGGCGCCCCGACCAGGCCGCGCTGTGGATGACCGGACGCGCCCAGCCCGCTCGCAGCCGCAGGTGCCCGCTACTGGTGCGCATGACGGCGACCTCGTGGTGACCGTCACCGGCGGGGTGGGACTCCGCTGCGATCTCGTCGGGCAGCACCAGGCGCAGGTCCGTGCCGTCAGGGGTGTGTAGCCGAACGTTCCACTGTTCCTGACGCAGCGCACCGCCCCCCTCGTTGAGGGCGTGGGCGAGCAGGCCGGCCACGGGGATGCGGGTGAGGAAGCGTGCACCGGTGATGTCGAGAGAGTAGTCCAGCGACGCCGTGCCGGGCAGGCGGGTCAGGCGCAACGTGGTGGCCTCGGCGGCGGGCGGGGCCACCAGTTCTCCCTCGATGCACAGGTGGGCCCCGCTGGGAGCATGGTCGATCCGGTAGCCGCTGACCCGCGCCAACAACGACTCGACCGCGATGTTGAGATGGCCGTGGCTGTCCCAGCTCGGACGAATCCACACGGCGTTGCTGGTGCCCTCATTGTCGTCGTCGCCGCCGCTGACCCGCTGGTAGGGCGGACGCTCCGGCGGACCCGAGACCGGGTTGGCCACGATACGGCGCCGGACGAAGCCCCGGTTGAGGATGACGAGCTCCAGTTTCCAACTGGTGTCGTGCCACTGGCCTCCCAGACGGAGCTTGGCGGGGTCGACGCTGATCTCGAAGCCGCCGTAGTCGTGGCGCGCGGCGTCGGCGACGTCGGGCAGCCGGTACTCGGCAGCCCGACGGACCTTCACCGGTACGGGGATGCGGCGCCGGGTGGTGGTGTTGACGGCGAAGGCCAGCAGGTGCTGCTGCCAACGGCGGCGGGGCCGCAGGTGGTGCAGGCCGACCCGGCCGGCGACGACGAGACGTCCGTCGCGCCACTCGACCCGTTCGGTCTTTTGCCGCACACGCAGTTCGGAGTCGATCCGGTAGATCTCGCGCGGCACGCGAACGTGGCCGGCGGCGGGCTCGACGTCGCTCTCGCCGCCGGCCGGTGCGCTGGACTCGAAGAAGGGGTAGTTGACGTAGTAGTGCATCCCGCGGCGCACCACCGGCGCGTTTTTGAGTTCGACGCTCTTTTGGAACGTGAGTGTCTCCAGCAGGGCGGCGAGGTGGCGCTTGCGCACGAGGTAGTAGTTCAGGCGGTGCAGCGCCTCAAGGTGGTCGAGTACGGTGCGGTCGACCGCGTCGAGGTAGGCGTTGGTGAGCTCAAGGAAACGCTCCCGCCCGGCGGCGTCGGTGTCGTCGAGACGCAGCAGGATATGGCGGATGTCGCGACGCAGCGCCACGCCGTCCCAGACCGCGCGGTCGCTGGCTGGCAAGGACGCCGCCAGTGCGGCCATGGCCGACAGCCGTGCGGTGAGGGTGGCGGTGTCGCTGAGGTCGGGTGTGGTCTGGGCGTCGCGCCATAGGTACACCGGCGCGTGGCGGGTGTCGACGGCTGCGGCGGCGAAATGGGCGGCCACGACGAACAGGTCGGCGGTGGTGTCGTCGTCGGGGGCCGGGGGCAGCGTGTCCCAGAAGGAGCGGCGCCACACCTTGTTGCCGAAGAGCCGGTCGCCGGTCAGGGCGGTGGTGAGGCGCGCGTGGGTGGCGGTGCGGGTGCGGGTGAAGATCTTGGCGTGGGCGCGTGAGGCCCGCGAGCCGAGTTCGTTGAAGCGGTACACACCGCCGGCGGCGATGTCGGAGCCGCTGTGTCCCAGCGAGTCGAGGAGGAGCTCGTAGGCGTAGCTGGTGACAGCGTCACTGCCGACGAGAAAGGCCAGATAGTCGCCGGTGGCACGGCGCGCGCCACGGACGCGGGCCTGGATGTGGCTGGTGGCGCCCTTCCGGTCCAGCGTCAGGGGCGCTCCGTTGGGCAGGCACGCCCCCGCCTCCGTAGCGACGGCAAGCCCTTCGGCGCGCGCGGCGTCGGTGGCTTCGCTGTCCTCGTCAGCATCATCGCCGGCCGGGATTGCGCTCGCCGCACTGCTCGCCGTTTCCTCGCCGAAGGAGGGGCATTGCTGGGGGGTGGACCACACCGGCACCAGAATGATTTCGGTCTGCTGGGCGGACAGCGTCTGGCGGGAGATCGAGTCCAAACAGGACCGCAGGTGAGGCTCGGTCGCATCGAAGGTGACGATGACGCTGAGCGTAGGCATCGATCAACTCCCCCTGATCGGTTTCTGCGGAGTGGTTGACAGCCTCAGGACCACCTACCTCCAGCAGCCGGACAAAATGTGTGGCCGTTGCGCACGGATGTGAGAGTGGCGCCCGAGCACGCCATATTGCGCTGCGTCGCGTGCTGTGCACCCAACATAACGGCAACGGGGGGCGCGTGTGATCAACATTCCCACAACCGGCGGTGGCGCGTGGCACATCAACCGGTCGGGCGAAGTGACCAGTGAGGACGTTAGCAGGGGGTGACCGCGGCACGCCGCAGAAGGTGGAATGTGTCGTAGGGTTCATATGTCGGTCAAGCGCTCGGGAGGACATACGTGGCCGAACGCGACGATGACGTTGGGCAGTCGCGCGACAGCGCCGAGGGGCCCCAGCCGGCAGCGGCCCCGCCGGGTTCACTGCGTCGCAAAGTCGAGGAGCGCAGCGCGGTGCCGCTGGTCTTCTTGCATAACGCCCCGAGCTGGGTACTCCCCGTGACGGTCGCAGTGCTGTTTCTGGCCGGGCTGGCCCTGCAAGGGCCGGTGGGGGCCATACTGCTGACCGTTCTCGCCGTGTTCTTCGCCTGGCTCGCCTACCTGACCTGGCCGCGGTTCAGCCGGACGGAGAAGGCTGCCCGATGTGTGCTGGTCAGTGTGGTACTCGCGCTCGCCCTCCTGCAAACCGGGCTTTTCGCGGTCATTTGACAACCGTTTTCATTTTCGCGAGAATTTGGACGTGTCCGTTGATGTTTCCAGCACCGACCGTTCAAAGCGGCACAGCCGTCCAGGCGCCATAGCGTTTCGCGCCCACGACGCGGTGGTGGAGTACGACCGCCGTCCCGCTCTGCGCGGGGCCACCCTGGAGATCGAGACCGGCGAAATCATCGCCGTGCTCGGCCCCAACGGCTCGGGCAAATCCACCCTCGTACGGGCACTGCTAGGACTCACTCCCCTGGCCGGTGGCACAGTTGAGATCCACGGCCAGCCGCCACGGCGCTTCCGCGACTGGGGCCGCATCGGCTACGTACCGCAGCGACTCTCCGCCGGCGGCGGAGTCCCCGCCACGGTGCGCGAAATCGTCGCCTCAGGCCAGGTGGTGCGTCGGCGTCGGCTGCGCCGCGCCACAGCCGCCGACCGCGAGGCCGTCACCGAGGCCCTGTCGGCTGTGGGACTGGCCGACCGCGCCCACGACTCCATCCACGAACTCTCCGGGGGCCAGCAGCAGCGAGTACTCATCGCCCGCGCGCTGGCCGCGCGCCCCGACACCTTCATCATGGACGAGCCGTTGGCCGGCGTCGACGCCGCCAGCCAACGCGCCCTAGCCGACACCATCACCGCGTTGTCGGCCCGCGGGGCCACCATCGTCGTGGTGCTACACGAACTGGGCCCCCTGGAACCGCTGATCGACCGCGCGATCGTGCTCTCCCACGGCCGCATCACCCACGAGGGCGCGCCCCCGCGTCCGGAGGGCGAGTGCGCCCGCCCGGGCCACGACCACGTGCACCCGCACGCCGAAAGCGACTACTCCTCCACCGGCCCGCCGCCGGCCGTTCCCACCTTCGAGGTCAGCCGTGGTGATTGAACTCCTCAGCTACGACTTCATGCGGCGGGCGCTGCTCGCGGCCGTACTGGTCGGTCTCGTCGCCCCCCTCATCGGGACCTTCATGGTGCAGCGGCGACTTGCCCTGTTGGGTGACGGCATCGGCCACCTGGCCCTCACCGGCGTCGCCTTGGGATTTCTCACCAGCACCTCGCCCGTGCTCACCGCGCTCGTGGTCGCCGCGGCCGGCGCCGTCGTCATCGAACTGGTGCGGGTGCGGGCGCGCACCAGCGGCGACGTGGCGCTGGCGCTGCTGTTCTACGGCGGCATCGCCGGTGGCGTGCTGCTGATCGGCCTGGCTCCCGGCGCCAACAACGCCACACTCACCGCGTACCTGTTCGGTTCGGTGAGCAGCGTCAACGCCACCGACGTCTACGTGGTCGCGGGGTTGGCCGCTGTGGTGTTGGCCGTGCTGGGCTACTTCGGGCGGGAACTGTTCGTGCTGTGCCAAGACGAGGACACCGCCCGGGCGCACGGACTGCCGGTGCGCTTACTGAGCTTGGTGATCGCGGTTACCGCCGCTGTGACCGTCGTCATCGCCATGCGGGTGGTGGGGGTGCTGCTGGTCAGCGCGCTCATGGTCGTCCCCGTGGCCGCGGCCCAGCAGCTCAGCCGCAGCTTCCGCATTACCATGGCCCTGGCAGTGGTCATCGGCGTCCTCGCGGCACTGGGCGGGTTGTCGACCGCCTACTACGCCGATGTCGCTCCGGGCGCCGCCATCGTACTGATCGCCTTGGCCGTGTTCACCTGCGCCGTCGTCGTCGGACGGGTACTGCGTCGCTATCGCCACACCGGTAGGACCTCCCCGATCGAGGAAAAACGTGCCATGGTCGGTACGATGCCCCAGACCGAGTCGGGGAGCGTATCGAGTTGAGTTCACGTCGCGACACCGTGCGCCGGGCGCTGAACGAGAGCAGCGGCTTTCGCAGCGCCCAGGACCTGTATGCCGATCTGCGTGCCGAAGGCTCCAAGATCGGGTTGACCACCGTCTACCGAGCATTGCAGGCTCTCAGCGACGCAGGCGAAATCGACTGCCTGCGCACTGACGACGGCGAGGCCGTCTACCGGGCCTGCGTTACCGACACTCACCACCATCACCTGGTGTGTCGTTCCTGCGGGCGGGCCGTGGAGGTCGAAGGGCCCGCCGTGGAGAAATGGGCCGAGAACGTCGCCGCGCGCCACGGCTTCGTCGAACTCACCCACACGGTCGAGGTGTTCGGCACCTGCGGCGAATGCGCAGCCGCGCGGCAGCCGGCTGTGCACGGCTGAGCCGAGAAGGGCCGCCCGCGGCACGACCGCCAGCCAGCGCCGGGCCGGTACCGCGGGCGACTCTTAGGACAACTGCCGCAATTCGGGGCGCTTGGCGCTCACCCCGTCGCCGGAGGACCGGCCGGTCAGACGCCGTCCGATCCACGGCGCGAGAAAGGTACGTATCCAACGCAGGTCCTCCCGGCGCGCGGTACGCCAGTCCAGCAGCTCAGCGGGAGGCCACGGTTCGTCCCAGCGCTCGGCTACCTCAACGCCCAGCACCTCGCACACCTTCAATGCCAGCCGCCGGTGCCCCTCGGGCGACATGTGCAATCGGTCTCGATCCCAGGCACGGCGGTCGGTCAGCACCTCCATGGACCACTGGTCCACCAGATAGCAGCCGTAGCGATCGGCGATCGCGCGCAGGTTCATGTTGAACCGCGCGAACGTGCCGATGAGCGCGCGCATGTAGCCGGAGGGAAAGTTGACGCCAGTGAACAGGAGGACCTCGCAACCGGCTTCGCGCAGCTCGGCCACCCCCCGTTCCACCACCCGCGCCAGGCGGTCGGGGTCACTGCCGGGGCGCAGCAGATCGTTTCCCCCGCCGCTGAAGCTCACTAGGTCGGGGCGCTTGGCAACAGCCTCAGGCAACTGGTCGATCATGATCTGGCGCAGCAGTTTGCCGCGTACCGCGAGGTTGGCGTAGCGGACGTCGGGCACCTGCTCGGCCAGGTGCGCGGCGAAGCGGTCGGCCCAGCCCCGGAAATGCTGCGGGGTGGCTCCCTCATCGGGGTAGGGATCGCCGACACCCTCAGTGAAGCTGTCGCCAATGGCCACATAGGACAGCCGGTCGCCGCACGTGTCGAGGATGCTCATGGGGACTCCCTCACTCTTGGCTGCTGGGACCGGGCTCGACCGGGTTGGGCACCGCTCCGCCGTAGCGGCGGTCGCGCGAGGCGAAGACCTCGCAGGCGTGCCAGAGGTGACGGCGGTCGAAATCGGGCCAGAGCGTGTTGAGGAAGACGAACTCGGCGTAGGAGGACTGCCAGGGCAAGAAGTTGGAGTAGCGCTGCTCTCCCGAGGAGCGCACGAACAGGTCGACGTCGGGCATCCCGGGCGTGTAGAGGTGGTTGGCCACGGTCTCTTCGGTGATGCGATCAGGGTTGATCGTGCCGGCCACGGCGGCCCGAGCGATCTCGGCGGCGGCGTCGACGATCTCGGCGCGTCCCCCGTAGTTGACGCAGAATTGCAGCGTGAGCGCGTCGTTGTCCTTGGTGAGCTCCTGAGCGTGCTCCAACTCGCTGATCACGCTCTTCCACAGCCGTCCCGGCCGGCCGGCCCAGCGCACCCGCACTCCTCGGGCGTGCAGCTCGTCGCGGCGCCTGCGGATGACGTCACGGTTGAACCCCATGAGGAAACGCACCTCGTCGGGAGAGCGCCGCCAGTTCTCCGTGGAGAAGGCGTAGGCCGACAGGCACGGGATGCCCAGTTCCAATGCCCCTTCGATCACGTCGAACAGGGAACTCTCCCCGGCCTTGTGGCCCTCGGTGCGTGCCAGCCCTCGCTCCTTGGCCCAGCGGCCGTTGCCGTCCATGATCAGGGCAACGTGGCGCGGGATCACCTCGCGCGGCAGTTCAGGGGGGCGGGCACCGCTGGGATGGGGGTCGGGCGGCAGCACCTCCCGCTTAGCGGACTTCGACGACGAGGATTTATACAGACTCACGCACGCTCCACCAGGCGCAGGGATCGGATTCCGTTTTCCAGGTGCCACTGTAGATAGGCGGCCACCAGGCCACTGCACTCGCTGCGGGTCCGGGGCTGGCTGGCGTCGGCCTCGGGCCAGTCGCCCCGCAGCAGAGCATCCATCAGGTGCAGCGTTTCGGCGGCCGGGCTGGTCGAGCCAGCGGGACGACACACCGAACACACCGCGCCACCGGCGTGGACGGCGAACGAACGGTGCGGCCCTTGCCCGCCACAGCCGGCGCAGTCGTGCAGCGCCGGGGCGTAGCCGGCCACCGCTAGCGAGCGCAGCAGATAGGCGTCGAGCACCAAGCGGGGAGCGTGGCTGTTCTCCCCTAGGGTGCGCAAGGCGCCCACGAGCAGCAGGAACTGTCGCAGCGCGGGGTCCTTTTCCACGATGACGATCTTCTCGGCGGTCTCCAGCATCGCGGTGCCCGCGGTGTAGCGGGCGTAGTCGTCGACGATGGGGCTGCCATAGGCGCGCACCGTATCGGCCTGGGTGATCACGTCCAGGCTGCGGCCCGTGTGGCATTGCAGGTCGACATGGGTGAAGGGTTCCAGTCGGGCACCGAAACGAGACTTGGTGCGGCGCACTCCCTTGCCGACCGCGCGCACCAGCCCAGTGCGCCGGGTCAGCAGGGTGACGATGCGGTCGGCCTCCCCCAGTTTCTGGGTGCGTAAGACGATGCCTTCATCGCGGTAGAGGCTCACGCTTCCATTGTTGCCGATCGCTGGACGTGGGGCGAACCAGCCCGAAATCACTGCCACCCCTGGCGGCAGGCGGACAGGCGTCGCCGGCTTACGCGGGGCCACGGGACACACCACCGTTCGGCGACACCTTTAGGGTGGATTTGTTCTACCATCCCGCACAAAAGTCACTAAGGGATCATTCGTTAGCGAATAGAGGCGGGATATGCCACGGGGAAGCGGGAGCCGTAGCGGCGCCAGGACCATGGCGGGCACAGGTGGGCGCCGCCGCAATGGCGCGAAACGGTCGGCGCCCCGCCGCCGCTGGGGACGGCCCCTTGTGGCGGGCCTGGTCGCGTTGCCCGTAGGACTGGGGCTGGCGGGGGCGCTGACCCTCGGTGCTTTGGCCTACGAGGGCGCCGGCGGCACGCCCGATCACGCCGGGGCGGCCTCACCGCCGACCTCCAGTGAGCAGCGCCCGCCCACGGACTTCTTCCCCGACGCCGGCGACGGTGCCGCCCCCACGCCTACCACCCGGCCCAGCCCCGACAGTTCGGCGGAGCCGGTGACGGCCACGGCTGTGCCCAGCGCGCTCGACATCGCCCCACCCGAGGACAGCGGAGGGCAGGAAACGCCGCTACCGCCCGATGACCTCAGTGGCGATACCGGGGAGCTCGAAACGCTGCGGGCGGAAGTAGCCGAGGTCGTCGAGTTGGCCAACACCGAACGCGCCGATGCCGGCTGCGAGCCGCTGCGGGTGGATCGACAGCTCACCAAAGCCGCCGAGGTACACAGCGAAGACATGGCGACCCGCAGGTACATGGCCCACGAGAGCCCCGAGGGCGAGGGGCCGGCCGAGCGCGCCGAGGACGCCGGATACGAGGCGTGGTCCGGGGAGAATGTCGCGGCCGGCTACCGCTCGGCGGAAGCTGTCATGGCGGGCTGGATGGACAGCCCTGGCCACCGCGCCAACATCCTCAACTGTGACAACAGGGCGGTCGGGGTGGCCGAGGTCGATACCTACTGGACGCAGACGTTCGGGCGCCGCTGAACGTGGTGACCGTTCGACTGAAGCGCGAGCACCGCCTGAGCTGAGGGCCGGGGCACCGGTGCCCCGGCCCGAGCGCCGGCGCACCGAGAAACCTCGGTGGACCGGCGCGCCAGTGCTTCTCAGCGATTCTCAGCGGTTGGCGGCGATGGTGGCCGCGTGGTTGACGGCGCTGCACACCGCCCGGAAGGAAGCTGTGGTGATGTTGGCGTGGATGCCCACGCCCCACACCGTGCGCCCCTCCACCTCGGCCTCGACGTAGGCGGCGGCCCGCGCGTCGCCGCCCTCGCTCATGGCGTGCTCGACGTAGTCCAGCACCCGCACCTTGACCCCGATCTCCCCCAGCGCGTCGACGAACGCCGATATGGGACCGTTGCCGTTACCGGTGACCTCACGGATCTCGCCTTCAAAGCGCACGTCGGCGCTGACCGTGTAGGAACCCTCCGAGCCGTTGGTGCTGGAGCGGTGCGCCATCACCCCCAGCGGCCCGTCGGTCAGGTAGATCTGGGTGAAGATCTCCCACAGCCGCTCAGCGGAGAACTCGCCGCCTTCGGCGTCGGTGAACTCCTGCACCGCGCGGGAGAACTCGATCTGTAGCCGCCGCGGCAGGTCCAGCGCGTGGTCGCGGTTCAGGATGTGGGAGACCCCGCCTTTGCCGGACTGGCTGTTGACGCGGATGACCGCCTCATAGGTGCGGCCCACGTCCTTGGGGTCGATAGGCAGGTAGGGCACCTGCCATGGATACTCGTTCACCGGCGTGCCCGCTGCTTCGGCTTCCTCTTCCAGGGAGCGCAGGCCCTTGTTGATGGCGTCCTGGTGGGAGCCGGAGAACGCCGTGTAGACCAGCTCACCGCCGTAGGGGTGGCGCGGGGCTACCGGCAACTGGGTGCAGTGCTCGACCGTGCTGCGGATGGCGTCGATGTCGGAGAAGTCGATCATCGGGTCCACACCTTGGCTGAACAGGTTCATGCCCAGGGTGATCAGGTCGACGTTGCCGGTGCGTTCCCCATGGCCGAACAGGCACCCCTCGACACGGTCGGCCCCGCCCATGACGGCCAACTCAGCCGCGGCCACGGCGGCTCCCCGGTCGTTGTGCGGGTGCACCGACAGACATACGTGCTCGCGCCGCGACAGGTTGCGGCTCATCCACTCGATCTGGTCGGCGTAGACGTTGGGGGTGGCGCGCTCCACCGTGGCCGGCAGGTTCAGGATGATCTCGCGCCCCGGACCGGGCTGCCAGACATCCATGACGGCCTCGCACACCTCCAGCGCGAAGTCCAGTTCGGTGTCGATGAAGATCTCGGGTGAGTACTCGTAGCCGAAGTACTCGGTGTCGGCCAGGTACTGCTCAGCGAACTTCATGACGTGGCGGGTGCCCTCGACGGCGATAGCCTTGCAGGCGTCGCGGTCGACCTCGAAGACCACCCGGCGGAACTGCGGCGCGGTCGCGTTGTACAGGTGCACCGTGGCGCGTTTGGCGCCCACCAGGCTCTGCACGGTGCGTTCGATCAGGTCTTCGCGCGCCTGGGTCAGCACCGAGATCTGGACGTCGTCGGGGATCGCCTCGCCGTCGATCAGGCTACGTACGAAGTCGAAGTCGGTTTGGCTGGCCGCGGGGAAACCGACCTCGATCTCCTTGTAGCCCATCGTGACCAGCAGGTCGAACATCTCACGCTTGCGCTCGGGGTCCATGGGCTCGATCAGTGCCTGGTTCCCGTCACGCAGATCGGTGGACAGCCAGCGCGGGGCCTGGGTGATGGTCGCGGACGGCCACGTTCGATCCGGCAGATCGACCCTTGGGAAAGGCGTGTAGCGCTGAAAGGGCATACCACTGGGTTGCTGCTGCGGCATCATGAAATAGCTCCTCGAAAACTCAAGTGCTGGCGGTCGGTGCGGCCGACAGAACATGCCGAAGCCCCGCGGCGAGGGAGCCGGCCGTTTTTTATCGGCCCCCGCCGCGGCCACTAAGGAGGAGCAGCTCGCGCAGCATAACGGTAGACACCGTAGCAGACGTTGGGCGCGAGAAACGTCAGCCCCCCCGAAGCTCTCCGCGTCCGGTGGGCCCTCGCATCCCCCAGGAGGCCGGCGCCGACCCTCCACTTCGCGAAGACGGGGGTGGTACCGGGGCCGATGCCGCGGCGGCGCACCCGGCCCTGGAGGACGCCACCGCCGCCGCGGGCGGTTCTCCGAATCCGCCTGCTCGCGCCCTCGGCTCCACCCCACACCGCGCCGCACGTCCCTGACCCAACCGTGTTGTGGGCGGGATCTTGTGTGAGGCCGGCAACGGGCAATGGCACGTGAGGAAAAGTTTCCCCCGTTCGGACGGGGTTCTGTTTTTGGGCAAGGGCGGCGAGGACAGACGGTGGGTGACGTGGGTGAGCGCCTCCGCTGTCGCCCCCGCGGGCTGGCGAGACCGCGCAGCGATCGAGGCACGAGCCGACGACGACCCCCCACCCCAGTCGTTCGAAAAACAGAACCTAGATCGTTGATGGGAATCTTGTGGCCGGTCGCGGACATGGCGAAGGGCGCCCATGATCGATGTGTGACCAAAAACCTGGACGCCCTTCTGACCGCACTCTATGTCCATCTGGACG